>DATKVT010000197.1 GCA_035529935.1 Williamwhitmania sp.
TTAGAAATTGCCTCCCTGACCGACTTTATGCCTCATGAAATTGAATTTGTTGAAAAGTTGAGCGAAAGCATTGCCTCAACGCTATCAAGCGTTCGTATCAACCTTCGCACAACCTACCTGCTAGAGCAGTCGCAACAGCAACGCGAAGAGATGGCTGCACAGGAGGAGGAGATGAGGCAAAACATGGAGGAGATGCAAGCCACCCAGGAGGAGATGCAGCGCAAAACAGCCGAGTTGGAATCGGTTAACACCGCCATTAACGAAGCGCTGCTACAAGGTGAAATGGAAACTGATGGAGTTATTATAAACCTCAACCAGAACCTAGTTAACGTATTGGGGCTCATTCGTGATGAAATCTTGGGAAGTTCGCTCTTCGAACTCGCACCAAATCAAACCGCTCGAGAGCTCAAAGAACTTTGGAAGAGGGTTGCTGCTGGAGAAAGTGAGAAAGGTGTTTTTCTATTTAAGAATGCTGAAGAAAAGGAGGTTTACCTCATGCTAAGCTTCAGCCCAGCATTCGATGAGGTTGGTAGCTTTGTTAAGGTGCTCGTATTAGGCCAGGATGTTACCGAAACAAAGTTGCTGGAGCAGCAAGCCATGCATCAGGCAGAAGAAATTGAAAAAAACATCGAGCAAATAAAGGTTGAGCAGGAAATTGCAAAGGCGCGTCAAAAGGAGATTGACGCTATGCTCCACGCGCTCAACCAAAATGTGATTGTATCGGAGATGACCAGCGATGGAAAGATCACCTTCATAAATCAAAAGAATGTAGATATACTCGGAGATGCACCTGAAAAAATTATTGGCAGAGTACACCGGGAGCTAGACGGAACGGCAAAGTCCAATCCGAAAGCCTACAATGCCTTCTGGGATGCCCTTATGAATGGAATTCCGCAGGAGAGAGTATTCTCACTGAAGGTTGGCGCCGAGACCAAATGGGTTAGAGAGCACTACAACCCGATTCCTGACGAAAAAGGAGAAATCTATAAGATTATAACGCTGGGCTTCGACATAACTGCAGAAAAGTTGTTTGAACTAGAAGCAGAGAAACTCAAAGGTGAGTTGAAAAATAAAAAACGCTAAGAATCATAAATATAGCACCATGTACGAAATTGGGATTGTTGACACCCGAAACGTAATTAGAACAGTAAAAGAGACCTATGGCTACGATTTTACTGACTTTGCAATAACTGCATTTCGTAGGCGGCTCGACAATGTTATAAACAACCAAAAACTTCGTGATGCCGATAGTCTAATTGCACGGCTGCAAAACGACAAACCGTTTTTCGATGAGTTCCTTAGCGATGTTTCTGTGGAGACCACTGAAATGTTCCGTGATCCATCAGTTTGGCGACACCTACGCGATTCGATTATTCCAGAATTAGTAAAAGGCCCAACGAAACCTAAAATATGGGTAGCGGGCTGGGATTCTGGTGAAGAACTCTACTCTCTCGCCATAATTTTGAAGGAGCTAAACTTTCTCAACCAAGTTCAAATATTTGCAAGTTACTTTAGTGAAGCAAAATTTCTCAAAACAAAATCGGGCGAGATTGAGCCAAAACAAGCCGAGGTAAACGAGGCAAACTACGAAAGATTGATTGGTAATACTTCGCTTGCCAGCTACTTTGTTCAGAAAAATGGCAATTTAGTTCTTGATCCCTCCCTAATTCAAGGAGTTTCTTTTATCAAACAAAATACTATATTTGATAACTCACCTTCGGGCATTCGTTTGATTTTATTTCGTAACCAGATGATATACTACAATCAAGGGTTATGTGATAAAATTGCGCGAACAATGGCTAATAGCCTAGTTCCAGGTGGCTACTTCCTTTTGGGAATTAAGGAGACTCTTGAACTCTCGGGCGCTGGAGCATCTGCATTCACGTTAGTTGATGATCAGGAAATGGTGTATAAAAAGAAGAATAGCTAATGTATAAAGCCGTTATTATAGGAGGTTCGGCCGGTAGTTTTCAAGTAATTACCAAGATACTCCATTCCCTACCGCCAAACTTTCCCCTACCAGTGTTGCTATGTCTTCATCGGCTCAAGCACGTTAGAAGTGGCTTTGTGGAAGCGCTCAGTATAAAATCGGGCATACAGGTAATTGAGCCTTTCGACAAAGAATCAATTAAACCGGGGAAAGCTTATCTTGCCCCAGCAAACTATCACATGTATGTAGACTTAGGTAACCGAATAGCCCTTTCAACTGAAGAACCAGTGAACCATTCAAGGCCATCCATCGACCTCTCATTTGTTACTGCTGCACAGGCGTACCGGGAAAAGTTGATTGGAATTATCCTTTCTGGAGCCAACAAGGATGGAGCATATGGACTTAAAAAAATAAAGGATAACGGAGGCCTTTGCATTGTTCAGGATCCGGAAGAGTGCCAGGTAAGAACCATGACTGAGGCTAGCCTAAAGCTAACACCGGTTGATCATGTGATGAAAACCAATGACATTATTAACTTTCTTAAGAAAATTAAGTAAAAGAGATACTATGAAGCCGGCTCATCGCAAAAGCAGATCATACGCAACCGCAATTTTCATTGCTGGTGTCTTAAGTGCATTGCTGGCCATTTCGGCAGCCGCCCAAGGATTTAGTGGCAACAGATCTTGGCTTATTTTTATCTTTCTCATAGCCAACCTTTGCTTTTTCATTGCCCTTTTTGCAGCTTTCACGCTCCAATCCCAAAGCGCGAGCAAACAAGCCGATATACTCTCCAACTTGCAGAAACGGATGGACCAATACCTGTCACAAGTCGGACAAAAGAAAGAACAAGTGGTGGAGGCGAAAGAGCAGCTATCGGCTCAGATGTTTGCACAGAAAATCCTGCCACCTCAGGAACAGCAATTTGAATCGCTTGAAAAAGTTACAGAGCATATCCTTACTGGTATTGCTCGGGAGTTTAATGTTGTTCAAGGCCTATTTTTCGTAAAGAAAAGTAAGACAGATCTTTTTGAACTGCAAGGGCGTTACGCATATTTTTCCGAAGAAAACCCACATGACTTTATGGAGGGAGAAGGTCTTTCGGGGCAGGTAGCCAAGACCCAAGCGGTGCTGAACGTTTCTGAAATTCCAGAAGGCTACATCACCGTTCTTTCCGGGTTGGGAAAAGGCTATCCAAAACAGCTGCTGATAATTCCAACGATATGGAACAATCAATGCAATGGAGTGCTTGAACTCGCCTCTTTTGAGGTGTTTAGTGAAGAAACCGTGAAACTTTTTACCGAGATGTCACCTGTTCTTGGTGAAAGTCTTCATAATTTTTTGAAAAAAAAGTAAACTAAGAAAAGAGCTACACTATGTGGCAAGTATCCGATACAGTTAAAAAAAGAGTGGTTGTTGCTGCTACAACAGGTTTACTATTTCCTGTTGCTGCTTGGATAATCGATTTTTCCAGAACCGGAAATCCGGCAAACTTCAGTGGTCTTGGTCGCATTCACGAAAACAATCCTGCTCTTTGGTTTCTAGATGCCATTCCATTTATTGTTGCAATTGCCACCTATATTATTCTTAAGCGCCACTACCTCAAAATCAGCGAGATAGAATATGAGCTTAGCGAAAAGGATGAGAACATAAATAAAAATGCTCTTTTTGCCAAGCAGATTGGTGAGGGCGATTACAATGCAGTACTTGACATTACTAACGAAAACGACATTTTGGGGAAGTCGCTCATAGTAATGCGCGACAATCTCATAGAGAATAACAAGAAAGAATCAGAGTTAAGCTGGATATCTGACGGTAAGGATCAAATTTCAAACATACTTCGCCTACACAACAATATTAATGAGCTCTCCTACGACGTCCTCGTAAGACTTATTAAGTATATCAACGTAATCCAAGGAGCACTTTACATTTACGATGAAGAGCGCAAGGTATTGGTGAACCTTGCCACCTATGCCTATAATCGCAAAAAATACCTCCAGCAGGAGTTTAAGGTTGGTGAAGGACTTATTGGGCAGTGTGCCTACGAACGCGACATCATATACCGTAATGAGATCCCTGACTACTATACCACAATCACCAGCGGTATACTTGGAGAACAAAAACCACAAAGCCTTCTGCTAGTGCCCCTCATTACCGATGAAAAACTACAAGGGGTGCTGGAATTCGCTTCCATTGAGCCGGAAATTTCCGAACTCACAATTCGCTTTTTACGAGAGCTTGGAGAAATTATTGCGCGAACTATCTTCAACTTGAGCATCAACCACAAGACTGAAAAGTTGCTTCAAGAGGCCCAGCAGATGACAGAGGAGCTGCGTGAAAACGAAGAGGAACTTCGGCAAAACGCAGAGGAGATGAGGGCTACACACGACGAGTTGGAAAAGTCAAATTTCAAGTTGGAAGCCAAGATTCAGGAGGTCGAGAATGCGCAAAAACGGCTACACAGCTTGCTTGAAAATGCTTCTGAAATCATCTCCATTTACAGTCAGGACCTAAAATTGACATACATCAGTCCATCGGTAACGAAAATCCTTGGCTATAGCCCAACAGAGATGATGAGCGGGAAGGATATGGACCGACTTACTCGAAGGGGCGAACAAACCATTGGCGAGTTCTTCAAGAAATTACTGGAAAACTCAAAGGAATCGCTTACCATCCAGTACACTTTTATGAAAAAGGATGGGGAGAAAATCTTCCTTGAGGCTACTGGAAGGAACCTGCTTACCGACTCTGCAATTCATGGAATTATTGTTAATTCACAAGATATTACCGAGCGGAAAAGGGCAGAAAAAGAGGAGCGCATGCGCAGCAAGATGCAGGCGCTATCGGAGAACTCAATCGACATGATTATCCGCATCAACACCATGGGTCAGTTTTTCTATGCCAACCCAATGGTGGAGAACTACCTAGGTATTGCAGCGAAGGATCTCATTAACCAGACACTTTCCTCAGTAAACTTTGCGGAGCCACTGGCTGAGTTTTTCAAAGATTCTATTAAGAGCATAAAGCTAAGCAAGGAGAAGATTGAAGGGGAAGTCACCTATGGGTCCAAGCTTGGGGAAACTATAATGCATATAGTAGCCATACCAGAATTCAACGAGAATGAACTGGAAACAATTCTATTTGTAAGTCACGATATTACAGAGGCCAAGCGTATTGAGTTAGAAGTTCAGGACAAGAACAGAAAGTTAACGGAGAGCATAAACTACGCACAGCGTATACAGAGTTCTATTTTGCCAGACAACCGACTCATTCGCAAAAGTCTTCCAAACTCCTTCGTTTTTTACAAACCGCGCGACGTGGTTAGCGGCGACTTCCCCTGGTTCTTTCTCAAGGAAGACAACATTTACATTGCAGCTGTTGACTGTACCGGCCACGGCGTTCCTGGGGCATTGCTTTCGTTCATCGGGTACTTTACCCTGAACAACGTAGTTGACCACGACAAAGACTATACTGCGGGAGAGATCCTAAACAAGCTCCACTTTGGAGTTCGCAGCACGCTAAAGCAGGATCGAGCTGACGCAGATGCGAGAGATGGAATGGATATTGCACTGTGTAAAATCAATCTTAAGAAAAAGGAGCTGCAGTATTCTGGGGCACACCGACCTCTTTATTTGCTTCGCAACGGCGAACTTGAGGAGTTCAAAGGCGACCGCAAGGCCATTGGTGGTATTCCTCACCGGAATAAACCTGAAACACCCTTTACAAACTACACAATTAAAATCCAAAAGGGTGACAGAGTATTCTTCTTCTCCGATGGTCTTCCTGACCAAATTGGTGGACTTGAGAAGAAAAAATACTCGGCAGTACGCATTCGAGAAGCATTGGTGGCAAATCCGACATTGCCCATGCCGGAGTACAGCACCTTGTTTGCCCAAGACTTTGAAGAGTATAAAGGAGACCTCAAGCAAATTGACGATATTCTGCTTATAGGTATTGAGTTTTAAATTGCATATTATACCAAATTAACTAACTTTACGCGCTATGGATAAGAAGAATGTAAAGGGATTTCTTGAGTTTGTATACGACTTTTACAAGTCGATGAAAGCTCATGAAATTACCTTGGTATACGAGGGGGAAATTACCCACCAAATTACCAAGGCATTCACCTCTCTTACCGAATCCAACATGGCCAAGGAGGAAGAGTCTAACTCCGTTCAGAAAAAGGTATTCCACGTAATGGTTGAGTGCCTTCAGAACATTAGCAAGCATGCTGACAGCTTTGGCTCGGAGGACTTCCTTTTTGCCGGAAGAGGAATTTTTATGGTAAGCAAGGGTGACAATGAATACAATGTTACCACAGGAAACGTGATCGAGGACACCAAAATCGATGAACTCTCCCGCATTCTTGATCAGATCAACTCTCTTGATAAAGAGGGGCTAAAGATGCTCTACAAGAATCAGATGAAGGAGGGGCGACTGAGTGAAAAGGGTGGCGCAGGGCTTGGCTTTATTGACATTGCCCGCAAAACAGGCCGCAAGCTGGAATACCACTTTCTCCCTATTGACAACGATTCGCACTTCTTTATTCTTACTTCAACCATCGATAGAAACGCCTAACAAAACCTAATTTTTTGCTATGGAAACCATCAAGATTTTGGGAACAGATGATACCCCTCATGTAATTCTTGATCCAGATAACGAGATTTTTGAGATTTCGGGGCGCTCTTTGCCCGAGGACGTAACGGCTTTTTACGAACCCGTCCTTACCTGGCTCGACGAATATGCACAGAATCCCAACTCAAAAACAGCTTTCACCTTTCGACTCGTATACTTCAACACCGCTTCCTCTAAACTTCTCCTCGATATCCTCATGAAGCTAGAGCAGATGCACGAGGACGGCAAGAACGTCATAGTCAAGTGGTTTTACCCAGAAGATGATGAGGATATGCAAGAAGCTGGAGAAGAATACGCAGACATTGTTGACGTTCCTTTCGAACAGATCGGTTATACTCTCAATTAGTGCTGTTACCTGCTATCTTTTATTGATACAATGCTATAAAGGATGAGTGAAGAGATACTAAAAGCGTTAATGCAACTCTTTGCAATAATTGCAAAGCAGGACGAAGGCGTGGAGCTCAGCGAAAGAGCCTACGTGGTAAATTTCTTGACTCAACAACTCAACGACGAGGCAGTACCGGAATATATTCAACTGTTCGACGAGCATGCTGGCCTTCTTGAAAAAGAGGAACCAGACGAAGAGAAGGGGAAGGTTAAGCTCACCTCCGTTAAGGACTCCGTACGCATTCTGGGGATTTGTAAGAAGATTAACAAGACGCTGACCCAGAAACAGAAGATAGTAGTATTGGTTCGCCTGTTCGAACTCATAAATGCCGACAGAAAGTTCTCCGAGCAGCGCATGGCCATTCTAAACACTGTGGCCGAGGTGTTCAAGCTCACCAAGGAGGAGTTCACCGACATTGAAAATTTTGTGATTGGGAATACGCTTCAGGATCTTGATAATCCTAGCGTACTTACTATTCACGACCAAGGAAATACACAACAGCAGGCTAAGCATATCCCCACCGAATCGTTGGATGGGTTTTTAGCCATTCTGCAAATTAAAAGCGTCGATCTCTACTTCCTACGATATACAGGTGGAGCCGACATTTTTCTGAATGGCCTTCCTATCAACAATAAACGAATTTATCTGTACGCAAGCGGAAGTTCCATTCGGCTTCCGAAAGGTAAGCCAATATACTATACCGATGTTGTTGCTCACTACCTCGCCGATTCATCACTCACTAGAATATCCTACCGCGTAAACAATGTTGGTTTTGCTTTCAAAACAGGCGATGTGGGGCTTCGCAACATCACCTTTGCCGAAGAGCATGGCAAGTTAATTGGCATAATGGGTGCATCGGGTGCTGGAAAAACTACACTGCTCAACGTTCTTTCCGGTAATGAGGCACCTACAAGTGGACAGGTTTTTATCAATGGCATCGACCTACACACCGCTCAGGACCAGCTGGAAGGCGTCATTGGGGTTATTCCGCAGGACGACTTGCTCATTGAGGAACTTACCGTTTTTGAAAACCTCTACTACAACGCTAAGCTGTGCTTTAGGGACAAAAGCGAAAGCGAAATTACCGAACTGGTTGAAAAAACGCTAACAAGCCTTGGTCTCCTTGAACGCAAGAACCTCAAGGTGGGATCTCCTTTCAACAAAATGATCTCTGGTGGTCAGCGCAAGCGTCTTAATATCGCACTCGAACTTATTCGAGAACCATCCATTCTGTTTGTCGATGAACCAACATCGGGTCTCTCCTCCCGCGACTCCGAAAATGTGATGGATCTACTGCGGGAATTGACACTCAAAGGCAAGCTCATTTTTGTGGTTATTCACCAGCCATCGTCCGACATCTACAAGATGTTCGACAATATGATGATTCTGGATACCGGCGGCTACATGATATACTATGGCAACCCGGTTGAAGCCGTAATGTATTTCAAGCGGATTGATGCCCAAATCAATAGCGATCAAGGTGAATGTCCTACCTGCGGTAACGTAAACCCTGAACTCATTTTCAACATTGTTGAGGCCAAGGTGGTAGATGAATTTGGCCGATACACACCGACGCGAAAGATCTCTCCTCAGAAATGGGAAGATCACTATAAAGAAAATCTAAAAATGAAGGTGGTAGAGGATATCCAAGTGCCGCCACCCGTATCGCTAAACATTCCTTCTCGGCTAAAACAATACATTATTTATACTCTTCGAGATTTTCACTCGAAGATTAGTAATACACAGTATATTGTTCTCAACCTACTTGAAACTCCGATACTTGCTTTTATCCTCTCCTATGTAATCCGATATATTGCCAACCCAAATTCCAACGTCTACATCTTCAGGGAAAATGAAAATATTCCCATCTACATTTTCATGGCAATTATTGTTGCCCTATTCATTGGCCTTACCGTCAGCGCAGAGGAAATTTTCAGGGATCGAAAAATTCTAAAACGAGAAGCATTTTTAAATCTCAGCCGTTCCAGCTATCTATTTTCAAAAATCACTATACTCATAGTCATTTCGGCTATTCAAAGTTTATCCTTTGTGCTAATTGCCAATAATATTCTTGGCATCAGGGACATGGGGTTTGTATACTGGTTTGCCCTGTTCACCACTTCAGTGTTTGCCAATCTACTCGGACTCAACATTTCTGCCTCCTTTAACTCTGCCGTTACCATTTACATTGTCATTCCGTTGATCATGATCCCCATGATGGTGCTCAGCGGAGCTATGTTCAGCTTTGACAAGCTAAATAGAAGCGTTGGAAGCGTAGACAAGGTTCCCTTAATTGCCGATATGATGGCCACCAAGTGGGTGTATGAAGCGCTTGTTGTGCATCAATTTAAGGATAATGACTTTGAAAAATATTTTTATGAAATAGAAAAAAAAGAGAGTCAAGCCAATTACAAAATAGTATACTATATTCCTGAGTTGCAAAAAAGGGCAGAAGCATCCTTATTGCTGTTAGACCAAACACCCACCGATGTCAGCAAAGCACAAATGGCAGACTATCTTGCAGTTCTAAAAAAAGCGGTTGCAAAAGAAGTGTTACAAGTGCCCGACATTCCCTTTAACCAGGTTGAACAGCTCACCCCTTCCTCCTACACCATTGAGGTGGCTGCTATGCTTTCGGAATACCTTGAAAAGTTGGATAAACATTATAGCGATGCTTTTCAGCACATTGATAATATCAAGGAAGCCAAGATAAATTACCTCATACAAACCAACAAGGCCCTTTACAACGCTAAAAAACAGGCCTTCCACAACGAAAGCATCTCCGACTTAGCCACTAAAGTACTGGAGAAAAATAAGATATTGGAATATAATGACGAGTTGGTACAGCAGTATGATCCCATTTTTAGAGATCCGGAACCTAGCTCGTTTTTTTCGTTCCGCTCCCACTTTTTAGCACCAAGAAAATACTTTTTAGGACATTTCTGGGACACCTACTGGTTCAACATGTGCGTTGTTTGGTCGATGACCATTGTGCTCTACTTTACACTCTATTATGAGCTGCTAAAGAAAGCGTTGACCATACTCTCTGAGATTAACCTTAAAAAGTTTCGTTTTTCTAAAAAATAAATTTTTATCTTTATACAGGCTTAAAAAGATATAAAGCTTAAACCCAAAGTAGAACATGTTGAAAAAGCTTCTATATTTTGTTTCCATTACGGTAATGATGTCGGGCTGTTCGTCATGCGTGCATCAGGGTAATGTTGATTTACAGCAATCGCTTGATGTGCCTGATACCGTTATAGAAGACCAAACGCAATTTGATCCAAACGTGGTTCAGGACATGGTTCAGAACATTGCATCTCCGGTTGAAATTTCAGCACTGTTCAAGAGCTTAAAGGCACCCTTTTCAAAGGATTATTTAGCTCCCACAAAAAACGTTGATGCCTTTAATACCAGCTTTAGAAAATCTATCGGCCTTGGTATTTATGGTGCCGATTTAGGTTACATCAACATGTATGGCAAAACCCTAATGGTGGTAGATTATATAAGTGCCATTAAAACACTTGCTGATGGCATTAAGGTAGGACAGTTTTTCGATTTTTCCACACTAAAAAGGCTTTCCTCCAATGACGGAAATATCGATTCGTTAATCTTCATCTCCACATCCAACTTCAACAAGATTGATGCCTACTTAAAGGAGACAAATAGGAGCAGTTTAAGTTCTGTTATAATAGCAGGAGTATGGATTGAGGGATTATACCTCTCGTGCCAAGTAGCATCTTCCATTTCCAGTCCAGAGTTGAACGAATATATCGGGGAACAAAAAATTGCCTTCCAAACCCTATATCTAGTTCTCTCCCACTACAAAAAGGATCCCAACATTGGCGGGCTGGTTGACGATCTAAGTGAATTGAAATCGATATACGATGAAATCACTATTACCTACGAAGTTGGAGAGCCTAAGACCATAGAAAAGAACGGAGTAATTACTTTTGTTCAGAACGACAAGAGTAATGTCAATATAAGCGATGATCAACTTAAACGATTAAAAGCAGCCGTTGAAAAGATAAGAAACAAGCTAATTGGTGCTTAGTATGAAAAATAAGTTCTTAATTATTTCTTTGCTAACGCTTGTTATTGGTTTAGTGTCAGGCGGTATGTTAAAAGCTCAAACCGAAGATGAGTTGGTAGAGATTTGCGGGATGATAGCTAAGGATGCAACCTACCTTAAAGATTTTAAAATTAAGTTGGATGCCGGTGATCCTCCACCTCAATATAAGCAATCAATTATTCTGACTAAAAACACGAAGTATCGCCTAACGGTATGTAACTCCAAAGATTATCCTGGAAAGGTTGTACTCCAGCTATATGATAATGCAAGATTACTGGGAACCACCTATGTTGTTGCAACAGGTAAAGACTTTCCATTTTTTGACGTTACGATTCAAAAAACAGGTGTTTACCACCTCATATATTCATTTAAAGATGGACAGCCGGGATTAGCGGTAGGAACGCTTTCCTTTGTTGAAAAAATATAGCAACGCTTAAAGCGTTGAAGCAAAAAGAGGCACGAAGCCTCTTTTTCTATTTTAACCAAAAGGCTTGCAAGAATGCTAATGCAATCGATGTGACAAAAAGAATTGACTGAAAGCGAGTTGGATTTCTATCGATGGTAAAATAAAAAGTCAACAAAAAGCAAGCGGGAATAGCAGCAATAAACCCAACCTCATAGGTTATTCCAGGGACAATTAAATACCCCACTACAGCAGTGACAAATACCCAAAAAAACAAGATGAAAATCTTTCGGGATCTTATCTTAAAGGAATCGTATCGCTGAATAAGTTTTACACTGCTTACCAAAATCACAAACCCAACAAAAGAAATATAAACGAGCTGCATCTTGGTTAATGTTTCATTATCAGGTCCTTCCGTCCTGAAAGCGGTAGCAATTGCATCAAAAAGAACACTAGGGTGATCGTTGAAGAACAGCTGGTAAAACTGATAAAAGGCTAAAGGCGTAACAAATCCAATAAAAGCTACGGTCCACTCTCGCCAGTTAAACGGCCTAAAAATGGCTAATCCAGCAACTACAGGAAAGAAAAATATTATTCCTGGAAGCCAAAAGAAACTGCCTAGTCCAATCAAGAATGCTGCCTCAAAATAGCTAGACAGACACTGCTTCGATCGATAGGTATTGAATATTTTGCTTAAAGAAAACAGCAAGAAAAAAGAGAATATTGCTACGGGCGAAATAACTTGAACAGAAGCAGGAAACCCAGCAAGTAAGCCAAAGAAGAGCACCGGCATAAAAGTTCGCTCCTGAATAAAAATATACTTCGAGTTAAGATTTAGAATAATCAACGAAACAAGGATGAACAATGCTAAACCACCAAACCATAGAATAAGGTATTGTGGATGAGGTCCAAAAAGATTATGAGTAAAAATAATTGAATGCTGGTAGAACAATCCACCTACCTGGTTCTGGTTGAGCGGCACAAGGCCTGAAATCCAGAATAGCACACATACAAGAAGAATGGCGGAAAATGCGAGCGGCAAACTTCTTCTAAAAAACTGAACCAAAGTCTTCATAATCAATGCTAATTACCTAGAAATTCATAACCAATATCCTTTCGATAATACATATTCTCAAAGGAAATCTGTCCTAGATTTTTGTAAGCATTTGTAACTGCTTCCACCAGAGAGATTCCAAGACCCGTTGCTGTTATCACACGCCCTCCAGAAGTTATTACACAATGGTTTATTCCAAAGGTCGTTCCTGCTTGGTAAATAAATCCATCTTGAACCGGTCTCTCCAGCCCATCCACTTTAAAACCCTTTTCAAACTTTTCTGGATAGCCGCCTGAAACTGCCATCACGGTACATGCAAGTTTCTTAGAGCTGGCCAAAGCATCATTTCGAAGAGTTCCTCTTGCAGAAGCCTGAAGCGCAGAAAGGAAATCGCCCGTTATCCGAGGAAAAACGACCTCCGATTCCGGATCACCCATCCTAACATTATATTCAATTACAAATGGCTCACCCTCCACATTTATCAACCCGAAAAATATGAATCCCGTATAAGATATATTCTCTGAATTCAACCCTAAAAGAGTTGGTTTAATTATCCGTTTTTCAACCTTCTCCATAAAAACCCTATCGGCAAATGGCACAGGCGAAATAGCACCCATCCCTCCAGTATTTAAGCCAACATCGCCCTCACCCACTCTTTTATAGTCTTTTGCTTCAGGAAGAACAACATAGTTCTTTCCATCGGTTAACACAAAAACTGAAAGTTCTATTCCTGTCAGAAACTCCTCAATGACCACTCTTCTACTAGCCTCCCCAAACTGTCCATCAAGCATCTCTTTAAGTGCATTTTTTGCAGCAACAATATCGCTAAGTATTATCACTCCCTTTCCAGCAGCTAATCCATCCGCCTTCAGAACATAAGGGGCTCTTAATGAGTGGATAAAAGCATAACCATCAATAATTGTTTCAGGATTGAATGTTTGATATCTCGCAGTAGGAATTCCATATTTTTGCATAAAGTGCTTAGCAAAATCCTTACTACCCTCCAGCCTTGCTCCATCCGCACAAGGGCCAATAAAAGCAACATCAATTAATTCCGGATCTTTTTTAAAGTAGTCACCCAACCCCTTCACTAGTGGCTCTTCGGGACCGACTACTACCATGTCAATAGCCTTCTCCTTAACAAGGTTGCCAACAGCCTCGAAATTATTAATATCGAGCAGTACATTCTCTCCTACCAGTGACGTTCCTGGATTTCCAGGAGCAATAAAAAGCTTGGTAAGAAGTGGGCTTTCTGAAATTTTTTGAGCCATTGCATGCTCCCTTCCACCTGAACCTAAAAGCAAAACTTTCATGGAGATTTTTTTGTAAAGGTAAGCTGTCGGCATAAAATAAAAAAGCCCTCCAAGAGGAGGGCTCAATTTTCTATGATATTAATGTATTATTAATTTTTTCGTAACCGAGCAGTCCCAATATCCACTATTACAAAATAGCTTCCCGGCTTGAGTTGTTCCACGTTAAATGGAACCTTATCCTGCCCTGAGGCAAAGTTTACGGCTCCAGTTCTCACTACCGATCCAGTTATAGAAACAATCTTTACGTTTGCTGAACCAACAAAATTTTGGTTAATTGAAAAATAGACCATTGAGGCTGCAGGATTTGGATAAAGGTTAAAACTTCCACTGTTGTTATCCGCGATACTATTATCAAGAGTAATATTAACTAACACTGAACCAACAGCGGAACAACCTACATCATTAGTAACCGTTACATCAATGGTGTAACTCCCAACACCCCACACGGACCCATCAACAACATACGCTTGGTCCGTTCCAACGTCACCACTATTATATTGCCACAAATAGCTTGCAAAACCAGCCCCTGCATCAATCGTTTTGGACTCGGTATTATACATGTCAACTTGAGGCGTAAGGCTTAATTCTGGCAGCGGATTAACCGTAATGGCTACCGGAGCGGAGGTGTTACTGCAGCTGTTGCCATCGGTCACCGTGACGCTGTAGATGCCGGCGGTGCCCGTAACCAGCGTTTGGTTGGTGCTGTTATCGCTCCACAGGTAGCTGGCAAAGGTGCCTGCGTCCAACGTGGCCATTGACCCTGCACAAATTGCCTGATCTCCGCCCAAGTCAACGGTTGGCAGCGGATTAACCGTAATGGCTACCGGAGCGGAGGTGTTACTGCAGCCGTTGCCATCGGTCACCGTAACGCTGTAGCTGCCGGCGGTGCCCGTAACCAGCGTTTGGTTGGTGCTGTTATCGCTCCACAGGTAGCTGGCAAAGGTGCCTGC
>DATKVT010000198.1 GCA_035529935.1 Williamwhitmania sp.
GATGTTACGTAGGTAACCAACGTAACATCCTTACCCTCGTTAAGTATCTCAACGGCTATCGACTAAAGGAGCGACGACCTGAAAATATGGGGGAATATACCGTGCCGCTTGGTGTGCCAGAGATACTTAACGAGGGTAAGGATGTTACGTTGGTTACCTACGGTTCTTGCGTGCGCATTGCACAGGATGCGGTGGCTCAGCTCAAAGAGTTTGGCATTGGTGTGGAGTTAATCGACGTGCAAACGATGCTACCCTTCGACATCAATGGCGTTATTGTTGAATCGCTGAAAAAAACCAGCAGGGTTGTCTTCTTCGATGAGGATGTTCCCGGTGGAGCTACGGCTTACATGATGCAGAAGGTGTTGGAAGAGCAGAAGGGATTTCGTTACCTCGATTCGGAGCCACGCACCGTTACTGCTCGCGACCATCGGCCTGCCTACACCACTGATGGAGATTACTTCTCTAACCCAAATGCGGAAGATGTGTTTGAAACCATTTATGGCATTATGCACGACGCTAATCCAAAACGGTTCCCCACTCTCTACTAATTTTTTAAGATGATAATCTTATGTGACGATCGTAGAAAATTACGGTCGTTTTTTTATAAAGTCTCCTTACCAAATTTTGTTATTATAACCCAGATAGCTAGCGTTCCAACGGGGTAAAGAATCCATGTAGAGATGCCAAATGATGCTGGAAGAATTCCGAATACCAACGATATGCCTGCAACCGTTAGTGCATAGGGCATTTGGGTATTCACGTGGTTTATGTGGGTGCAACCGCTGGTTAGCGAGCTGAGAATAGTTGTGTCGGAAATTGGGGAGCAGTGGTCGCCAAAGACCGCCCCGGCAAGTATGGAGCTAATTACACCGTAGAAAAGGTTGATGGAGATATCGGCATTGAGTCCGTGCTGCTGGTTAATCATCCATGTAGCTGGTAGGATGAGCGGGTATAGAATGGCCATGGTACCCCACGATGTTCCGGTGGAAAAGGAGATGGCTCCAGCTAAAATAAAGGTAAGCGCGGGCATAAGGTAGGGTGATACCTTTGCCTTGATGAGTAATCCGCTAATGAACTCCGCAGTGTGCAGCTGCTGCGTCATGCTGGCAAGTGCCCAGGCGAGCACCAGTATCAAAATCGCTGGTAGCATAGTTTTAATGCCGTTAATCAGGGCATCAATGGACTGGCTGAGGTTGAGTAACCGCTGGGATAGGGTAAGCATCATGGCGGCAACTACGCCTGTAATCGACGACCAAAGGAGCGCCTTAAATGAGTCGGCACCACCAATAATGGTCAGCAATTTTTCCCAGAAGGTAAAGTGTGAGTCGCTCCACAAGCCTGGCTTCCATCCAGTGTAGATTAGGGCTCCAAAAGTTCCCAAGATTACTATTAGCACTGGGATGGCGGCGTTGTACCATCGTGGATTTATCGAGGATTCCTTCACCATTTCGCCAGTTATACCCACGTCGTTGTTATCGTAGGTGATTTCGCCTGCCCGTGCCTTTTGTTCAAATTTGAGCATTAACCCAAAGTCGCGCTTCTTCCAAATAAGCACAAACATAAATATGATGCTGAAGATAGGGTAGAAGCGGGTGTTTAGCGACTTGATAAAAACGGCGTAGGCGCTTTCGTGGATACCTACGCTGTTGAGCCCCTCTTGGATGTAGCTGAGTTCAATGCCTATCCATGTGGTTATGAGGGCAAGTGCTGCAACTGGGGCTGCTGTAGCATCCACAAGGTAGGCCAGTTTTTCCCTCGAAATCTTAAGCCTGTCGGTTATGGGCCGCATAGTGGTACCCACAACCATGGTGTTAGCATAGTCGTCGAAGAAGATGGCAAGCCCCAAGAGGTAGGTAATCATTTGGCCCGAGCGAGGCGTGCTGGCTCTCTTTGCAAGAGCATTCACAATGCCACGCATTCCACCATTGAGGGTTACAAGGCTCACCATGCTACCAATGAGCAGGGAAAATACGATAATGGAGGCGTGGTTGGAATCGGCTAAAGCGTTGATAATATAGGTATCCACAATGGAGAATATGCCCTTAAAGAGTGCCACCAAGGCGTTGCTCCCGGCGTAGAAGTGCATGGTGGCGGCACCAATTAGCAGTCCAAGGAAGAGAGAGGTAAACACCTCTTTTAAAACCAACGCTAGGGTTATGGCTAGCAGTGGAGGAATTATGGAGAACCAGAGAGGGATGGGGTTCACCTCCGTGTGTTGGCTCCATGAGCCAACGGTAACCGTGACAGTTTCCTTGCTCCGAAAGGATAAGCTAATGCTTCCTTTCCCATTTTGGAGGGCCACTCTCACCGTCGTGTCAGCCGTTGTAACCGTTGCAAAGTTGTGTGCTGTGCCTATCATTGTGCTATCCACCGAAATATTGAATGCTCCTGGAATCTCCTTAACTAGAATCCACGGTGCTTCAATGGTTATGGGTTGATGTTTTTCGTTGGTGGTGGCATTGGCTGATGCAGTAAAGGTTATAATGCCAAAAATGGTGATGCAAAGCTGTTTAAACATATCCCATGAAAATTTGCTTAATGTAGCAATTTTGATTTTTGGCGAGGTAGGGTAGAGGGCAATTATTCACGTTTTTTTTTGAAAATTGCACGTTTACTGGTTTTTTAGGTCAAAAGATAGTGTATGTGCGATTTAGAATAAAAAAAATCCTTAATTTGTGCTAAGAAAGTAAACCTGTATGCCAATAGAGAATCACGACTTCTTTAAGGTTGAACATTCCAGGATTCAACCTGCTCAGGGAAGAGTGCTGGTGTCGGATCCTGCACTAAGTGACTTTTACTTTTCCAGAGCGGTAGTGCTGCTTACCGAACATAATGAAAAGGGCACCATCGGCTTTGTGCTAAATAAGCCCATTCAGGCTTCTCTTGATGAACTTCTAAAAGATTTTCCTGAGTTTAAGGCGCACGTTTCGGTGGGTGGCCCAGTCAATCCTAATTCGGTTCATTTTATTCACACCTTAGGAATGCAAATTCCAGGAGCTGTGCACATTTTTGCCAATCTCTTCTGGGGAGGCGAGTTCGAAGAGTTGAAGGGGCTGATTAGGCAGGGTTTAGTAACGTCACATCAGGTGAAGTTTTTCTTTGGATACTCTGGCTGGGCTCCAAAACAGCTTATAACCGAAATGAAGTTGGACTCTTGGGTGGTTTCCATTCTCGATTCCGATATGATTATGGAGCAAGGTCGAGACATGTGGAAACAGGCTGTAGAAAATTTGGGGGAGGAATTTAGAGTTTGGCTCAACTACCCTGAGAATCCTAATATGAACTAGCCTGCAAAGGTTGCAGTGGTAAGTGCTGTCAGCAATCTTTTAGCCGTGTTGTTAAAGTAGCGCCTATCCTTATAGCCCATCACCCAACGAATCCCGTTTACTGCATTTGTGAGGAATATTTCGTCGGCCTGTAGAAGCAATTCAGGCCCAATTGCAAGATCGGTTTTTACTTTTAAACCAAGTGTTGGTGCCAAACCAATAATTATCTTGCTCATAATGCCATCAACACAACCCTGCTCAATTGAAGGGGTGTAGAGCGATTTTCCTTTAACCAGAAAGAGGTTGGAGCTTGTTGCCTCAACAATCTTATTATCGGTGTTTACCAAAAGACAGTCGCCAAGGTCATTGCTTTTCTTGAATTTTGATGCCATGACGTAAATAAGGGCGCTGGTGGTTTTGAGGTTAGAGAGGACGTTAACCGGTTTTTTGAACTCAGTGAAAAGGTCAATAAAGAGTCCTTTCTCGTTCAGCTGATATTTATCCTGCTCAAGAGGTAGCGCTTCAATGGTAAACGAAATGTCATCGTACTCTGGAGTATAAAGCCCACCCTCCTTACGAAATACAGATATCCTAACACGAGCGCTGCCAAATATTCTCATTTTATTCAGCAACTTAACAACAAGCCCAAACAGTTGTTCCTCTTCAAAGTAGAGAGGTTTAGTCATGCCCAGAATCAGCATGCTTTTTACGAGCCTTTGGTAGTGAAGTGAAAAATGTCGGGGTTCCGTTCCATAGGCGTGGATGGTTTCAAAGAGCCCATCGCCATAGCAGAAGCTCCTGTTTTGAAGTTTCAACACCGGCTTGTCAGGGTCGAAGAAATCGCCATTGACGCAGCACCAGCTTTTGTACGATCGCAGTTTCTCCATGTGTTAAGGGATGTTTTTTATTCCGTCAAGAAGGTTTCCGTTGGTTCTCACAAGAATACCCTTGACTCCTGCGGCTTTGGCGGCTTCCATGTCGCGAGGGCTGTCTCCAAGAAAGAACGATTCCTTGAGATTGATATCAAACCGTGCTGCCGCTTTTTCTAACAGTAGTGGCTGTGGCTTTCGACAGAGGCATCGGCTGGTGCTTTCGTGGTGAGGGCAGTAGTATATTTCGTCGAATTTTATGTTCCAAGGCAGAAGTAGTCGTTGCAACTCCTCGTGGAAGGCATCCACCTGTTCGCATGTGTATTCTCCTCTTCCAACTCCGCCTTGGTTGCTAATAACGATGAGCAAGTAGCCCTTACTTGCCAGCATTTGTAGTGCTTCACCCACGCCTGGGTTTAGCATACAGTCTTCTACTCTGTATACATAGTAGTGCCCTTCGTCGCTGTTTAGCACGCCATCCCGGTCAAGAAATACCGCCTTATTCACTTTTAGTTTTCATTTTGTTGATAACTGAATCGCATAAATTAAATGCTACAATGTATACTAAATATTTCTCTGAGCGTGGTTTATGCCTTGCTATTGATGAAGCAATCCAATGCCCGTAAGAAAGTAAATGTAGAACTTAGGATTCATTAGTAGTGGGAATAGTAGTCCAAAGATAGCACCCAACAGGTGAGCATCATGGTTAATGTTGTCCTTGCCCTTGCGGCTCATATACTGTGAGTAACCTAGGTAAAGAATACCAAACACGATTCCTGGTATTGGGAGCAGAAAGAAGAAGAGTAACTTCCCCATTGGATCAAAGAAAATGGCTGTGAAGACCACCGCCGAAACGGCACCCGATGCCCCAATGGAGGTGTAGGCGGGGTTGTTCTTGTGCTTTTTCAGTGTTGTTAGTGTCGAAATAAGAATGCCACCTAGGTAAAGCGTGAGGTAGCTTACATTGCCCGAAAGTATTAGCTCTTGGGCCTGAAGTTGTGAAAAGATATGTTCAACGTAGGTGCCGAACGACCACAGCACAAACATGTTTACCCCAAGGTGGATGTAGTCGGCGTGAATAAACGCATGCGTAAAAATACGGTAGTACTGCTTGTTATGGACCACATCGAAAGGGGTAAGCTTCATCCTGTGGAATACCTCTTCGTTGTTGAATGCCCATATTGATACAAGGGAAGTAACTATAATGATGATTGTGGTTATGTTCATTTTACGTTTTAGATGTAAAAAATTTTAAGAATTAACTCCTGCAGTAAATCGCCGTCCGATGATGTATTGCCACCCCACCCTTTGGACTTCATGTCGTATTCTCGCAAAAGTGCAATAATCGCCACAGCTTTGGTTGGATTAAAGTTTTGGGCTGCCAGCTTATAGTCGTTCACAAAAAAGGGGTTTACCCTGAGCTTTGCTGCCACATTATCCTTCGACTTGTCCTTCAGTAGATTGTAGATGAGAACCTTGCTAAAGTGGTTGAATAGTGAAATAATGGTCAGCACAAATGGGTTATCCTTTGGGTTGCGCTTGAAGTAGTCGGCAATCAGCAGGGCTTTGTGGAAATCCCTGGTGGAAACGGCTTTGTTCAACTCAAAGGTATTGAAATCCTTGCTTATACCGATATTCTGAACCACATTGTCGTCAGTTATTGTCTTGCTTCCCTCTGGCAACGTGATGATCAGCTTTTCCAGCTCGTTAGCAATCTTTGAAAGGTCATTTCCCAAATACTCCTTTATTAGAAATGCTGCCTTTTCATTAATGCCAATACCCCTCGCTTTTAGGTAAAGGTTCACCCACTGAGGGATGTCGCTATCGTATAGCTTCATCGACTCAAATACCTCTCCAATTTCGGCACAGCGCTTAATGAATTTTGTTCGCTTGTCGAGCGCCTTATGCTTAGCCGCGATAACCAAAATGGTTGATTTTTGTGGAGACTGTACGTATACCTCTAGATCGGTAATGTTACGTATGTTCTGTGCCTCTTTTACTATCACCACCTGATAGTTGGCCATCATTGGAAACTTGCGTGAGGCATTAATTATTGCTCCGGCATCTACATCTTTGCCATAGATTATCAGTTGGTTAAATGCCTTCTCTGCCTCACTCAACAGGTTGTTAGCAATGTAGTTGGTGATTTGGTCAATGTAGTATGACTCTTCACCCATCAGCACGTAAATGGGCTTGTAGATCTTGTTCTGTAGATCCTTTAGAATGCGTTGGTATTCAGAAACGGCATCGTTCTTCTTTGCCATACAGCTTAGAATCTCAGGTGTTTAACGGACTCACCGTTGTTAATAATTTCGTGCATTGCCTCCAACCCAATGCGTAGGTGGTCGTTTACGTATTGGTCGGTAACCATCCTGTCGCTTTCCGACGTTTTAACACCCTCCGATATCATGGGTTGGTCGGTTACAAGCAGAAGAGCACCGCAAGGAATCTCGTTTGCAAAGCCAACCACAAATATGGTTGCCGTTTCCATGTCGATGGCCATTGCCCTCGTTTTAGTAAGGTAGTTCCTAAATCGCATATCAAATTCCCAAACCCGACGATTGGTGGTGTAAACTGTTCCAGTCCAGTAGTCTCTGCCATTATTGCGGATTGCCGACGATAGGGCACGCTGCATATTAAATGCGGGTAGCGCTGGAATTTCAGGGGGTAGATAGTCGCTGGATGTACCATCGCTTCTAATGGCGGCAATTGGAAGAATGAGGTCGCCAAGGCTGTTTTTTCTTTTCAAACCACCGCATTTGCCAAGGAAAAGCAGCGCTTCGGGATGGATGGCGCTGAGCAAATCAACTATTGTAGCAGCGTTTGGGCTGCCCATGCCAAAGTTGATCATAGTGATTTTTCCAGCCGTTGCTGCCGGCATGTTCGCCGTAGGATCCTTGACTTCAGTATTGTTCCACTCACAAAAAAGGTTGAGATAGTGGCTGAAATTTGTGAGCACAATGTGTGAGCCAAACTCGTTGAGAGCTAAACCGGTATATCGGGGTAGCCAGTTTTCGACTATTTCCTCTTTTGTTTTCATCTCTTCCTTTTTTTGTGAAATTATACAAAGGTAAGTTTTTTGCCGCAGTTCGCTGTTGCGCGAATGTGAAAAGAGGTTAACTAGCCAAAGGTGTAGTGTTTCTTGATGGGCTTTGTGATTTTCCAGATACAGGTCAGCCCCTGCTCAAACTCCACCCAGTCTCCCGGGCCAAAAGTCACCTTGTTCCCCTGCGAGTCGGTCACTTCAGCGCTGCCTTCTAGAATGTAGCAAGTCTCCTTTTCTTCGTATTCCCAAGTGAAAACGGACATCTCCTTTGTCCATATTCCCCAGCTGCTTGCTTTGAAAACTTGCGCTGCAGAGGGTTTGGTTACTCTCATTTTCATAAGTTACTAACGTTTGTAGTGTTGGTGAATTTTATTCGAAAATTGAAAAGAAAGTTTCCATCTCTCTTTTACTTCATCTCTTGACTGCCTAAATTAGCTCACCTTGTTGAGGTGACAATACTAGAAATAATTTTTTTTGTGGGGTGTTTTTATTTTCTTTGAGGTAGCCAACCCTATCTAAATGCAGCTCAATTTACCGGAATGTAACCTTTCTATTCGTGAAACCCTTGTGGGGAAGGAGGTTTTTGACCCCTTTCGAAATAAGTTTGTAACCTTAACGCCCGAAGAGTGGGTTCGCCAAAACTTTTTGTCATTTATGGTTACGCAGCTGGGTTTCCCAAAAGGGTTGGTTGCTGTTGAGCAGCAGCTGAAAGTAAACGGGCTGGTGCGGCGCTGCGATATACTTGCGTTTTCTCGAACGGCAAAGCCTATTTTATTGGTGGAGTGCAAAGCATCGTCGGTACAGCTATCCAACGAGGTTTTTGCACAAGCAGCGAGATATAATTTAACACTGCAAGTACCCTTCATGATAATTACCAACGGCCTTACCCATTATGCAGCGCAGCTCTTCCTTGAGGAGAAGCGGTTTAGCATGCTCAATACCTTTCCCTCTTTTGAAATGATTGCAGGTGTGTAGAACTTTTAATTGCACAATGTTTGCTAAAAGTTTGCGCATTTAGGATAAAATATGTTTTGCAGCTTTTACACAAATGCCAATATTAAATCGATTGCAACAACTAATTATTTTACTACTTTGCAGCGGTTTTTAAAGTGAATTCAACAGTTTCTTACAGCTATATGGAGTCCTTGCAGAATCATTTTGAGAAGTTTAGAAAGAACATCGTTGGCATTGATGCTACCTACCAGTCTCCTTATGGGACAATGCCGGTAATTTATGCTGACTGGATTGCAAGCGGTAGGCTTTACCGCCCCATTGAAGAGAAAATGTTGGAGGTGTTTGGCCCAATGGTTGCCAATACCCACACAGAAAGCAGCGAAACCGGTCGATTCATGACCGAGGCTTATCACTTTGCTCTCAAGGATATTAAGAGGCACGTAAATGCTGGACCGGCTGATGTGATTATAACGGCTGGTTTTGGAATGACCGCCGTTGTCAACAAATTTCAACGAATTCTTGGGCTGAGAAACAGAGCCGTTCAGTTCGCCTCTCCCGATGATAAACCGGTGGTTTTTGTTACTCACATGGAGCATCACTCTAACCAGACTTCATGGTACGAGACTAATGCGGATGTAGTGGTTATGGAGCCCGACGAGAATCTCTTGGTATCTGCCGAAAAACTTCGGGAGGCCGTGGCCCCATACCGAAATCGCCCTTTGATAATAGGCTCCTTTAGCGCAGGTAGCAACGTAACAGGTATTCTTACTCCATTTCATCAGCTAGCAGCTGTGATGCATGAGATAGGCGGCTACTGCTTTGTCGACTTTGCTGCTTCAGCACCCTACGTTGCAATGGACATGCATCCAGCGAAGGAGGAGGAGCGCTTAGATGCAGTATTCTTTTCTCCACATAAATTTTTGGGCGGCCCTGGAACTTCTGGTGTGTTGGTATTTAACTCTGTTCTCTATAAAAACAGGGTGCCCGATCAGCCTGGCGGTGGAACTGTGGACTGGACTAATCCTTGGGGGGAGTATAAGTATATCGACGATATTGAACGCCGTGAAGATGGTGGAACGCCAGGATTTCTACAAGCCATTCGGGTGGCTTTGACCATAAGGCTGAAGGAGGAGATGGGCGTTGAAAAGATTCATGAACGCGAGAAGGAACTGGTGGAACATGCTTTCCGTCGCTTAGATGCCATACCTCGGGTGATTACCTTAGCCACCGATTGTAGATGTAGAATTGGTGCCGTTTCATTTTATATGGAAAACCTCCATTACAACTTGGTGGTGAAATTGCTCAGCGACCGGTTTGGCATTCAAATGCGTGGTGGCTGTGTTTGCGCAGGCACCTATGGCCACTTTCTGCTACATGTTTCCAAGGAGCAGTCGCACAGCATTAGTGAAATGATAAACCACGGGGATTTATCCCAGAAACCTGGCTGGATTCGGTGGTCGATTCACCCTACTACTACCGATTGGGAGGTTGATTACATTGCAGATGCACTAGATAAAATTGCCCAGCATTCTGATGAGTGGGCGAAGGATTACCGTTACTGCAAACGGTCGAACGAGTTTTTCTATTCCGGGTCAAATCCGGTGGAAAAGATACCTGCTGAAAACTTTTTTGAACTATAACAATCTCAACAACACCTAATCTAAACCTAACCTGTGGAGGCTTGCACCGTTTTTGGTGCAGGCCTTTTTTGTGCTTGCTAGCTCTTACTCGAAATGGTAAGGGGGTTTATCATTTGTAACATCAGTTCGTCGTCCCATCCGATGGCTGTTTTCAACCATTGCTCCTTAATGCCGATTACTTTAAATCCCATGCGCTGGAATATTTGTAGACTGGGAAGATTGCTTGAAGCAATGTTGCAAAAAAGTTGATGAAGGTGGAGCGTTTCAAAGGAGTATTTAACTAACAGTTTGAGCGCTTCAGTGGCATAACCCTTGTTTCTCTCCTCTGCGTCATGAATTAGAATACCAATACCGGCCCGTGAGTGGTAGGGGTCGAAGTCAAATAGGTCGATGGCTCCAACAGGATGAAACATTAGCGAACTTTGGTTCTTGGCTTCAATAATAAGGCGGAGTTGCTTGGTTTCGTATATATCCAAGTGCGATGAATCGATATATTTTTTCAGTATATATTTTGAAAATGGGGTAATGGTATTGCTCACGCTCCATATCTCCATATTGTTCTCCCAGCTATACAGCAAATCCACATCGCCCGGTTCAAGCGCCCTTAATCGAATATTTGAACCTTGAAGGCTACCCATCTTTTTTACTTTTTAAGGGTAGTGATAAATGCATCAGCGAATTGTTTCTTTATCTTGTTCTGCAGTTCGGATAATGCTTCTTTTTTTGTGCCATACTCGCCATAATAATAACGGAAAAAACCATCGTTACCCTTTTTCTCAGTTACCAAATCACTCAAGTTGCCAAACTTTGTCAGAGGTGTTGGCACCTTTGATGCCAGGATTTGTATGGTAAACATTGCCTTTGGTTTTTTGGGCGTTGGCGTTGCAGCATCAGGAGCCTTTTTTGTAACTAACTGATCAATTGCAACATTGCTAACGATAGCTGCCGATGGAAAACCTCCATCAATGCACTGCCCAAGAACTTTTACTGCATCGCCCTTATTGGTAAATCGTCCAGCTGTTATAAGGATGCCGTCACTAATGGGCAATACATTTATAGCTATGCTGCTTAAATAGGGGAGCGATTTAAACCAGCTGGTATCTGCTTCGGCTTTCTCCTTACAAAGCAGTATGGTAAAGTATTCCTCTTTCTGAACTTTGAGATTTTCAGGGATGGAAACATCTTCGGTGATGATAAGGGAAGCATTGCCCTTAATAACCTTGACGGAGGCTCTTCGATTGAATCGACGCCCGTCAGGATTATCGGTTCCATCTGGATTCTTGTCGACGGCAATATTTTCAGATGATCCGGCTGCTCTGGTAACAAACCGATTCGCCTCTATCCCCTTGTTGGTGAGAAAATCGACAACCGACTTTGCCCTTTTCAGTGAAAGAGTTTTGTTGTATGCTGGAGAGCCCTTGGAGTCAGTATGGCCACTAACTTCTACTAGTAACGATGGGTAGGTCTGCATTATGCTGTAAACCTTCTCAAGGATGATTTGGGCATCCTTGGAGAGCTCATAGCTGTTGAAGCCAAACTGAACCGATTGGACGGTTAGGTAATTACCGGAGGAAACTTCCGTTGGTATGAGGAAGATGGAGACAGGCAGTTCCGTACCCGACATCTCTGCTGGAATATACAGATGCTGCCTTACTTGTTGGTAACCAGGAATACTAGCCGTTAGCTGGTAGTTTCCCGTTTTTAGGCTTAGCATGAAAGTGGTGCTGCCATTTCTTTTAATCTCCGGTTTCAGAGTATCACCTGTTGCAATATTTACTATTGCTAGGTTGATTTTCGAATCACTAAGATCGGCCTGGTCTTGGGTAATCAGCACACCATTAATTGTGGCGTTGTCGGTTTGGGGAACAAGGGCAATTTCTGCTAAGCTAACCCGTTCGTGAGGACTGTTGTCAGTGTGATGGAAAATAATTCCCTTGATTCCCTGGTCGCAAATGGGGCAGAAGAAAAGGTTGTCATCAGTGGTGTTGATGGGGTAACCAAGATTAATTGGTGTTGAGAACTTTCCATCATCTCCAAGTTTGGAGAAAAAAATGTCGTAGCCTCCCATGTTTTCGTGCCCCTGAGAGGTGAATATCAAGGTGTTTTTGTCTTCGCAGAAAAAGGGAGATTCTTCGTTGTAAGGTGTGTTAATCTCCGGACCTAGATTTTCTGCTGGGCCCCAGTTGCCCTCTGCATCCTTCATCGATTTATAGATGTCAAGGCCTCCATAACCCCCTTTTCTGTTGGAGGTAAAGTATAGTGTTTTTCCATCAGTGGATATGGAGGCATTGGTTTCCCAGAAGGGGGTGTTAATGTTCTTGTTCAATTTTTCGGCTCTAGACCAACTTTTCCCGTTGAACGTGCTGTGATAAACTTCCCCATTGCCATGGTCGTTTACAAACACAAAAATTTCCTTCCCGTCGGCGCTGCAGCTGCTAATGCTGATTTCCCCTTCCAGCTGAAGCGGTATGTTGAGGCTTTCCGGCTCCGACCAATTACCGTTCTCCTTTTTGCTCCAGTAGATAGCTTGGTAGAACTTTTTATGCTGCGTGAAAAACAGCGAACTGCCATCTTCTGATATAACTGGGTTGTAGGCTAACTCTAGGTTAGGAAAGTTGAAGTTGATGATTTCGAGATCTGTTTTTACTGGTTTTTTGAGAAAAAGTTCGGCCTTTTTACAGGCACTAATTTGCTGGTCAACAAAGTCATGATTGTATAAATCCTTGGTGTCGAGCTGACTTTTAAACTTTTCATAGCACTCAATGGCTTCTTTAAGTTTGTTGTCAATTCGGTAGGCATCGCCCAAGTATAGCCATACCGTTGTTGGAGCGAATGTTTCTTTGTACGAGCCTTCCTGATACTGGCTGCTAACGTGTTGTGAGGCATATTCTAAGTAGGCTAGCGCTTTTGTCTTTAGGCCCGAAATGTTTAGAAGGCACACACCAATTCGGTAGTTGATGTTGAAGTTTGCTGGTTGCATCTTCTGCGCCTGCTGGTATAACGCAAGCGCTTCCTGATAGTCAGTGTACATGAAGTAGTACTCGGCATCGGTAAAAACATCTTTGAATGACCGAGGCAAATTGCTTTCTTGCGCCATGCCAGTAATGAACAGAAGCAAGGTAAGAAGAGTTAATAGTAGCCTTTTTCCTATCATGCGGCAGAGTTTCTTTGCTTGTTTGATTTTTTTCTCCTTACAAAAAGAATAAGTAGTAAGAATAGTAAGCCAATTCCAATTGCAGACCCTACACCATAGGTTAGGTATCGGAGACCATTTTTATGCTCGGCGGATGCAACAAGTTGACTCCTAGTCTGTGCGTCAAGATTCGAGAATTCATCAATCGTAATTTCTGAAAGAAGCTGTGCAAGCTCACTCTTGTAGCTTTGAAAATCTACTTCGTCCAGCGAGTGTAAAAGGTCTATCAGCTGGCTGAACGACTCAATCTGATTAACTTCTGGGTCAATGCTGTTTAGCATTAACCTCAATTTCCCACTTGCCTTAGATTTTAGCAGGTTAAAGAGATTTATAAAGGATGAACCTTTGGTTTCTTTAACAATATTGCGCGACCTGTTGCTCGCGGTTGAAAGTTTGTCCTGCTCCTGCACAAGCTTGTCGAGGAAAGTTGCCATTACCTTAATCAGATCGTCGGTAGTATAAGTCCCTGAGTCGGTTTGGTTAAGTAGGGTTGCCATAAATAAATGAGGCGATACACCTTGTAACTCAGCACTTTTGTCAATTAGGCTGTCTGAAATATTAAGTCCATATGCTCTGAATATTGTCAATAGTTGACTTGATGGATTATCGGCCAGTGACTCACTGGAAGGTCGTATTTCGGTTGCCTGCAGGGGCATTCCGGGAACGCTAAAAATTGAAGCCATCCGATTTTTAAACTGTAACCCAATATCTGTTTGGTACCTAATGTCGAGCAAATATGGAGTGGAATCCTTTAGGTTTGCACCGTTTATTTTCTGAGATACTTCTTTGGCGCTTTGCCCTAATTCCTCGGATTCAGAGAGGTTGTTGATGCCAATGCTCGCAATTTTTGGAACCATATTCATATTGGGTTCCGCCAAAGAGGCATTTTTTGATGAAAGTATGGCAACCTTATCCCGTAAGTCATAGCGCTTACCGTCGAAGTATAGTTTATAGCGTAGGTTGGGATTAGTATA
This sequence comes from Williamwhitmania sp., assembly GCA_035529935.1. Classification (NCBI taxonomy): domain Bacteria; kingdom Pseudomonadati; phylum Bacteroidota; class Bacteroidia; order Bacteroidales; family Williamwhitmaniaceae; genus Williamwhitmania; species Williamwhitmania sp. The sequence continues at coordinate 13,943 of DATKVT010000198.1, forward strand.
TTCGGCTTGGTCCTCATTTTCAGGAACAACCAAGGCGAGTTTTTGAGTATTCAGTGTGTCAATCACAAGCAGCTTTTCCTTTGCATTGCGGTTCCTCCTGAGGGCAAGTTGGTTACGAAGAACAACCTCACGGGCATATCTATCCGAAAAGATTTCGACCTTAAAGAGGTCCATCTCACCATAGCTATCCGGATCGAATCGAGCTATTAATCCGTATTGGCCATCTTCAAGGGGCATAAAGTCATTGTCATCGTCCGTTGTGTTGATTGGATATCCTAGGTTCTCGGGTTTTGACCAGTGATTAGGGGGAGTTAAGTTACTAAAATAGATGTCGTATCCACCCAGCCCAAGGTAACCGTCGGATGAGAAAAAAAGCGTTTCGCCCGTTACTGTGAGTTTGGGGTTTGTTTCGTTGAAAGGTGTGTTGATATCCTTTCCTAAGTTAATGGCAGGTCCCCAAGTGCCATCGGGCTGAAGGTTGCTTTTGTAGATGTCTAATTCGCCAGATCCGCCTTCCCTGTTGCTTGAAAAGTAAAGCGTTTTTCCATCTGGTGAAATACACGCACTCGCCTCCCAGTATTTCGTGTTAATGTTTGGCCCAAGGGGCTCAATGGGATTCCAACGACCGTTACGATAGTGGCTCACGTATATATTCCCATCCCTGTTGTCATCCTTGTAGAGGTATAGGTCGGTTCCGTCGTAGTTGAGCGATAGCGTTTGGAGGTTCTGGTCGGTCTCCAGTTCGGCGGTAATATTTGAAGGTGTTCCCCATCCTTGACCGCTTTTTCGCGCTACATAAACCGCTTGGTAGAACTTCCGTTTGGATGTAAAAGCTAGAACTTGTCCGTTGTAAGAAACCGTTGGGCTATAGTTGGAGAATCTGTCATTCACAGTCGGGCCTAGGTTGCTGAGCAGAAAGTTAACAGGCATATGCTGCAATTCTGCAGAACTCTCAATGGTTTTCGTTTGCAAATCGAACAATGGAATATCGAACTCCTTGCTCTCTTTCTTTGTCAGTTGTCGGAATTTTGAGAACACACTTTTTGCCTTGCCCAGCAGATTGTTTGTGAGGTACGCATTCCCTAGAAAGTAGTATGTTTCAAGCGGAGCTTTCTCTTCTTTAATGGAGTTTTCCCTATAGTTCTTTGATGTATTTTTTGATGCTTCTTCTAAAAATGGGATTGCTTTGTTCCTTCTGCCAGGAAGGTTAAGGTAGCAAATACCAATTCGATAGTTGAGATTAGCCGTTCTGGGAACATCCTTTATAACTTGAAGATATAGGGACAGAGCTTCTTCATAATCTTCGTAAAAAAAATAGCTGTTTGCGTCAAGGTATAAATCACTTGCCGAAGATTTCGGTTCCTGTGCCTGCAAGCATAGTGTTTGTATGAGGATAATCAGCAGTGCTGACAATAGGAGTTTAGATTTCATTTATTGTTTAGTTCCGGTTCTTTTTATAGGAATTGCATTGCACCAAATTGCAAGCCAAGTTATGGATTTTTTTGGAATTCATGAAGACTTAAATACGCTGATTTTGACTCATGGGGATTGTTTTAATCGACTTACTAGCTATGGAAGTAGGTCCATAATTACCAAATCGTAATCGCCAAAGCCGTTTGGATCGCGCTTAGAAACTAGTGCTTGTTTGCCATCGCCCAATGGGCAAAAGTAAATGTCGTCGTCGGTGGTGTTTATACCGTAACCTAAATTGTGGACATCGGTAAAGCTGTTACCAGTTATTTTTGCTGTATAAATATCAAAACCGCCATATCCGTTATGTCCATTGGAAGAGAAAAAAAGTGTTTGTCCATCATTGGTAAGTGCAGGGGAGTCTTCGTCGTAGGGGGTGTTGATTTCAGGGCCAAGGTTAATGGCTTCACCCCATTCACCAGCAGCGTTCATCACCGATTTATAGAGGTCATATCCTCCGTATCCTCCGTCCCTGTTACTGCTAAAGTAAATTGTCCTTCCATCTTTGGAAAGGAAGGCGTCCAACTCAAAAAATCGGCTATTAATATTTTTATTTAGGCGTTCCATTGCGTTCCACTTACCCGACGTGGAGTCGTACCGGCTCATGTATATATTAAAATCGTCTATGTCGTTTCGCGTAAAAAGGAGGATATTGCCATCGAAGGAGAGAGAGCATGTATAAACGGGCCCTTCTGCGTTAACTTCTGCCGTAACATTTTTTGCTGGTATCCATTGACCTTTAGCTCCAATTCGGCTAATAAATATTGCATTGTAAAAGCGCTGAATGGAGGTGTAGGCTATTACTCGCCCATTGCCCGAAATGCAAGGCCTGACTTCTGGAAAGGAGGTGTTAATGTTCCCTCCAAGATTTGTCTCTGTTGGTTGGGTTGGTCCATTGGTTACAGCGAGGGCGTGGCTTACGGAATTGAGATCTTGAACTACTAAGTCTTTCAGCTTTGTCTCCTCAGGTTTTAGTAGGTGCAGGTATGATTCATATGCAATCTTGGCTTTTTGGAGTTCACCTGCAATACGGTAGGCATTACCAAGAAGTAGAAATGCTTCTCTCGGGGCTGAGGTTTCAGTATAGTATCCCTCTTTATATCCTTGGTTTATTTGTGTGGTGGCCTTTTCAAGATAGACGATTGCTTTCTCCTTTTCTCCGGGAATATTGAGGTAGCACTGCCCAATGCGGTAGTTAATATTTGCAGTGTTTTTCCCTGCTTTGTATAGTTCTTTGTAAAGTGGCAGGGCGTCTTTATACTCTTCATACAAGACGTAGTACTCTGCATCTACAAACACACGCTTGTAGTAAGATTCTTTTTGAGCAAATCCGTGTGATATGGATAATAGAAGAAGTGTTAATAGCGCAACGATTCCTCTCACAACCTGCCGTTTAATTTTCAGTATGTTTACGAAACTTCCTAAGTATGAACAAAAATGAGAAAAAGTTTTTATTAAACGAAGACAATGAGTGATATTTTTTACGCATGTTGTTCGTTTCCATTAATCTATTAAAATAAAAATGGAACCCGCGGTTCCATTTTTTTACTTAAACGTACAGCTGCGTTTGTTGACTTGCTGTTGAGTGGTTTGTGTGTGAAAATTAGCGTTATGGGTATTGTTATAGCGTTCTTTTTACATCAAATTGCTCAAGTAAATCTTTAACTCGTTTCAAAAACATTCCGCCAAGGGCACCATCAACAACGCGGTGGTCGTAAGCAAGCGATAGTATGGCTACCGACCGGATTCCAATGCTATCGCCCTCCGAGGTTTCTATTACCACTGGGATTTTCTTTATGGCTCCTATGGCAAGAATGGCTACCTGCGGCTGATTGATAATTGGGGTGCCTGCAAGCGTATCAAAAGCACCAAGGTTAGTAATGGTAAAGGTCCCTCCTTGAATCTCATCCGGAAGGAGCTTGTTTGCACGGGCCCTGTTGGCAAAGTCGTTTACAGCGATGGCTAGTCCCGTTATGTTTAGCCTTTCGGCGTTCTTAATTACAGGAACAATGAGATTGCCACTCGGAAGCGCAGTGGCCATGCCGAGATTTATCCGTTTTTTAATTAGAACTCTATCTCCATCAACAGAGGCATTAATCCCAGGGAACTCCTTAATTGCTCTTGCAATAGCCTCGAAGAAAATAGGGGTAAAGGTGAGCTTTTGTCCCTCCTTTCGCTGGAAGTCAGCCTTGTTTCTTTCTCTCCACTTTACGATATTGGTGAGATCGACATCGATAAAGCTGGTTACGTGAGGCGAGGTTTGTATGCTCATGACCATATGGTCGGCAATTAGCTTTCGCATACGATCCATGGGAACTACCTCAATATCTTCAACTTGTTCTATCTTGTTTGGAGGAACAATCTCCTGTTTTGAGGAAGTTGCTGTCGATACATTTTTTGTCTTTAGAACTCCTGAATTTCTACTGGAAATAAATTGGAGCATGTCTTCCTTGGTTACTCTACCGCCCAAACCTGTGCCAGTAATTTCTTGCAACTCCTCTTTGGAAATATGCTCTTTCTTTACAATGCTCTTAACTAACGGGGATAGGTAAGCCTCGTCAATGTTGGCAACTGGCTTCTCAGGTTCAACCTCCTGCTTTATTTGGCCAATGCCAGGAATTTCACTAATTATCTTATCGAGTTCAGGTTGGTCGCTGTTTGTTGCGGCTTCACCTTCGGCTTCTATAACGGCAATAACCTGTCCAACCTGCGGCACATCCCCCTCTTTAAAGGCAATGGATGCTAGGCGACCAGCATGAGGTGCGGGAATCTCGGAGTCAACTTTGTCAGTTGCAATTTCCACAATTGGCGTATCTTCATCCACATGATCGCCAACGCTCACCAACCATCTGGTAATAGTGGCATCCGTTATTCCTTCACCCATGGCGGGCAGGGTAACTTCAATCCTTTTCATTGCATTAGGGGCTTTGTTTTTCCTTCTATAAAAGGAAAATGAATGGTTTTTGTTCAATGTTGAGGGCTAAAAACTTCCTCTTATCAACATCCTTATGTTTCTTGCAATGATGCTAAAGTCGAGTGCCACTGAGTAGCTTTTGGCATACAAGAGGTTTGTTGTAGTGGCATGTGTTTCGTCAGGACAGTTTCGAGTAGGTGAAAAGATACCCGTTTTGAGTTTTGGAAGTTTGTAAAGCGAAGGGTCTTCTACATGATAGCCTACCATTGTTTTCGCCCCCACCAGCACTTTGGTCAATGCTTTTAGTGTTCGGCCCACTCGCTTACCTACCGTAATCCATAGCGGTGAAGTAAGCAGCAAAACGATACTTACAACAATATCCAATAGCCGCTTTAACCTTCTGTTGGTGTGTGATGCAAGAGTCTCCTGTCCAATGGAATATAGATCGCCAGCCGTTTCAATTGAATTGCTGCCAATTAGCGAAATGCCCTTCGGTGGTGCTAGCTTGAAGCTGACGCCAGTGTAGGAGAGGCGAAGCATGAGAAGAACTATTTGCGTTGAGGAGATATCGGAAGAAGAAATTATGAGTTCATTAATTTTTTCAACGCGAATTCGCTCCGCTAAGTGAGAAAAAACGGCTTCCTCATTGTTTTTGTCGTCCCATGGTGACTGTTCTAAGAGCTCGCCTTTAGCCCCTGAGAGCTCAATGAGCTGTTTGATTCGCATTGCTTCATCGGGTGAGGAAAGAATCAACTTTCTAAGTCGCTCTGGTTTGTAGGGAACTAGACTATTCCCAAACACTTTTCCGATAAGACCTCTTGTCAGAGGAATCAATAGAAGCGAAGTTACTGAGCTAATGGTGATGATTGCTCTTGAAAATCGGATTGATTCTGGCAGAAAGGTGTAGATTATAAGAACCCCAACTGCGCCAATGGCAACTCCCTTCCAGACCTTCTTTTGGCGCAAGGGTCGGTCGTATCCGCCGCTCAGGAATATTGCCAAAACAAAGGTGAGAATAAAGCCTGCAAGGAAAGAATAAAGCAGTGGTCGAGCGTAGTCGGTATCTTTAACAAGCACCTCCCAAGCAAGGGTAGAGGTGAGGAAACTGCATGCCAGCACCGAGGCATCAGCAAGCGGGAGTATGAACATTTGAAAGGCACGCTTGGCTAATGAAAGGGCTGCTCGAAGGTAAATTGCTAAATAAATGGCGGTTGAATAATATCGTGCTTCGCTGGTGTTAAAGTGTTTCTTGGCAAAAAGGATCATTGCCTTATAGAATATAACTACATAGTTGATGCTTCCCTTTTTGGTGCTTTCCCCCTTGTAGTGAATTATGGAGGTTTCGGGTGTGTAGTAGTTTTTATAACCAGCTTTTAGAATACGGTATGAGAGGTCAATGTCCTCACCATACATAAAAAACGCTTCGTCGAGGAGACCGGTTTGTGCCAGCACGCTAGTGCGCATAAACATAAATGCACCAGCTAGAATTTCAATTTCGTGCGTTTCGTTTTTGGAAAGATGTCCAAGGTAGTAGTGGGCAAAGCGTTTGGAGCGAGGAAAAAGTTTGATTAGCCCCGATATTTTATAAAAGGCAACGGCGGGTGTTGGAAGTCCTCTTTTTGATTCTGGCAGGTAAGCTCCCTTGCCATCAATCATTTTTACTCCAAGTGCTCCTGCCTCCGGATGGCTATCCATGAATTGGATGCAGGTGGTGAAGGTATGCTCCTGCACTAGCGTGTCAGGGTTGAGTAGCAAAACATATTCGCCAGATGATTGCCTAATGGCCTGATTGTTGGCAACAGCAAAGCCACTGTTTTTATCGTTTTCGATTAGCTTAGCCCAAGAGTGATGCTCCCTCACCATCTTGCTGGAACCGTCCACCGATAGGTTGTCTACTACAAAAACTTCTGCATCAATTCCATTTATCGCTTTCTTTACCGATAAAAGGCATTGGTCGAGGAAATCCTTTACGTTGTAGCTAACAATGATAATGGAGAGCTTCATGGTGTAAATGTAAAAAAAAACAATCAAGCCACATTGCTGCAGCTTGGTTGTTGTCCTTACTTCAATTGTTGACCTATTCCATTAGTTTTTTGATGGCATTTGCCAAACGCTTTGCACCTTCCCTGTTTAGTTCTGTTGACATGTAGGAAAAGTTTATTCTCAATGTATTTCGTCCACTTCCATCGCAATGGAAAACATTACCAAGCACAAATGCAACGTTCTCCTTTAGCGCAATTTCAAATAACTTTTCGGCATCCATGTTTTCAGGAAGGGTCATGAAAAGAAACAGACCACCTTCAGGCTCTGTCCAGGTAACGCCTTTTGGCATATAATCGCGGAAGGCTGCAAGCATTGCATCGCGCTTTTCCTTGTAGGAGGCAATAATTTTTCCGAGATTTTGGTCGAAATAACCCTTTTCGATATAGCTGGCAGCGATTTTTTGAACAAAAGGTGGGGTGCACAGATCGGTTGCTTGCTTGGCCATCACAATTTTGTCAATAATGGCTTCGTGTGCAATTACCCAACCAATTCGAAATCCTGGAACAAATATTTTGGAGAAAGTGCCTAGCAAAATTACATTGCTATCATTATCGATCTCAAATATGGTTTTTTGTGGTTTCCCTTCAAAACGAATTTCTCGGTAGGGGCTGTCCTCTATCATCAGTACGTCATATCTTTTGCAGATATCGATGATCTCTTTTCTGCGGAACTCAGGCATGGTGATACCGGCAGGATTTTGAAAGTCGGGAATGATGTAAACAAACTTAGGCTTCTCCCCATTCTTCTTCAGCTCTGCCATCTTCTGTTCCAGCAGGTCGCTACGCATTCCATGCTCATCGAGCTTAATGCCAAGCATGTCGGCACCATAGTTGTGGAAAGATTGCAGCGCACCAAGGTAGGAGGGAAGTCCACAGATTATTTTGTCATCTGGGTTTACGAAAATTTTTGGTAGAAGGTCAAGACCTTGCTGCGATGAGGTTAGTATTACAAGGTTTTTCAACTCAATGTTGAGCCCCATTTTACGGTAGCGATCAACCATAATCTGGCGTAGCTTGGTGTCGCCTTCGGTGGCACCGTATTGAAGCGCTTTAGCTCCATCGTTTTCCAAAACGTCTATGCTAATCTCCTTAAGCTGCTCAATTGGAAATGACTCTGGTGCCGGCAACCCACCAGCAAATGAGATAATATTGGGGTTTTGTGTAAGCTTTAGCAGTTCCCTAATGGCCGACCGCTTCATTCCTTGTCCACTCCTTGACCAAATCTTGTCCAAATCGCTAATCATATTAATCCCTCCTAGTTATGTTTAACTTTCATATTGTATGTAAATATGAAAAAATAGTTTCAATAGTGAATTATTTTCGTGTTCAAAGTTACGAACTGTCATGAAAATAACCAATGTTTTTGATTCTATTTGTTTTGATGTTCTATGTTTTACAACAGGGTTTGTATTTAGATAGTCATTGAAGTTTAAACACCATGGTCATTGGTAAATTCCACATAAAAAAACCGGACTGGCTACTTATGCCGTCCGGTTTTTGCTATAGAAATGTGTGGTGTTAGTCGTTCTTTTGTGGGGTAATGCAATAGGTAATAATCATTTTGCAAGCATTTGGATTCCTGAGTTTACAGGAGTGTTGGAAATCGAGGCATGCCTCTGGTTTGAGATTTTGCTTGTAGTAACACATCCCTCTATTGTAGAGCGCAATTGTATTTTCAGGCTCAATTTCCAAGGCTTGGTTGAAGCTATTAATTGCATCCTGAAATTTCTCAGTTTTGTAGTAGGCAATTCCCATGGTGCTGTATGCCCCGCTGCTACTGGGATTTATTACTAAAATGCTTTTGCAATCGGCAATGGCACCCTCGTAATCCTCTTTGCGAATTTTAAGGGCACCTAAGTTGAGGAGAATTTGCTCTTCAAATTTTTTATCGTTGAGGGCTGCTGCTTGATTTAGGGTTTCTAGAGCTTGATCCAAATCATTCTTTTTTATACTAATAATTGCCTTCGCCAGCAGGAATCCTGCATAGTTGGCGTTTTTCTCCATGGCAACAGTCAACAGCTTCTGGGCTTCTTTGATATTATCGGAAAAGAGGTTTCCTGCAATAAGACCATAGGTTGCCTCCAGATCGTCGGGCTTGAGGCTTAGGGCTGCTTTGAAGTTGGTAATTGCTTCTTGAAAATTCTTGTGGTCCATGTTGTCGAACCCGTTTTTCAGAGAGGTTTCGTAATCTTGTCCAAAGGCAAGCCCTACAAAGCACATAAGGAGGGTGAGGGTAGTAAACGTTTTTCTCATATTTGCTACAATTCAAATCCTATAAGTCGTTGTTTCCGCTGTCGAACGGTATTCGATTTTTAATTGATCTGCTTAGCGTAACCTCGTCGGTATATTCCAACTCGTCGCCAAATCCAACACCTCTGGCAATAGTTGTTACCGAAACAGGATAATTTCTAATTTTCCTAAAGATATAAAAATTAGTTGTTTCTCCCTCCATTGTCGTGCTGAGTGCTAAAATTACCTCCTTTACTTGACCCTCTGCGATTTTGTTAATGAGCGATTCAATATTTAAATCGGCAGGGCCAATTCCATCCATTGGTGAGATTATGCCACCAAGAACATGGTAAATTCCGTTGAAAATCCCAGTGTTTTCAACTGACATAACATCTCTTACCGACTCAACAACACAAACAATGGAGTGATCCCTACGTAACGAGGCACAAATGTCGCATGTTTCAGAATCGGAGATGTTGTGGCACGAGTGGCAGTAGCGGGTTTTCGACCGCATCTCTACTATGGCGGTACCAAACAAGGTGACATTTTCTTCTGGCTGCTTGAGTAGGTGCAAGGCTAGCCGAAGGGCAGTTTTTTTCCCGATTCCGGGAAGTTTCGCCAGCTCTTCAACCGCATTTTCAAGGTACTTAGATGGAAAGTGAGAGAGATTCATGCTGCCAGATTTTGGATGCAAATTTACCAATATTTGAATGTATTGCTAATTATCTTTATCCCTTTGGGTTTACAGCTAATTATATTTTCTTTGCTAAAAATGCTTTTATGTCGCCTCTTTCCATTGCACTTATAATTGTCGCTTATTTTGCCGTGCTGGTTGTTGTTTCAACCCTAACTGCACGGAAGGCTAACAATCAAAGTTTTTTTAATGGCAATCGGCAGTCACCTTGGTACGTGATTGCCATTGGTATGGTAGGTACCTCTATTTCTGGTGTCACTTTTATATCTGTTCCGGGTTGGGTTGTAACCGATCAGTTTTCCTACATTCAAATGGTGTTGGGGTTTCTTGTCGGCTACATGGTTGTTGCCAATGTGCTTTTACCCCTCTACTACAAGCTAAATCTAACATCGATTTATACATACCTTAGCATTCGTCTAGGATTTTGGTCTTATAAAACGGGGGCTACCTTTTTTTTAATAAGCAGAACTATAGGTGCAGCGTTCCGTCTTTTTCTAGTGTCGTTGGTGCTACAAACCCTCATATTTGCAAAAATTGGCGTTCCATTCTGGGTCACCGTTTCAGGTACCATCGGACTTATTTGGCTTTACACCAATAGGGGCGGGGTGAAAACTATTATCTGGACCGATCTCATTCAAACTGTAGCCATGCTACTTGCTGTAGTTCTTTGTGTGGTGCTGGTGGCCGATGCGCTGGGAATTACCTCTTTTGGACAGATGGTGCACGTGGTTAGGACAAGCCAGTTTTCTCGCGTTTGGTTCTTTGATGATCCTTCTAGCAAGCACTACTTCTGGAAGCAGTTTCTTGCGGGGGTATTTATTCCTATTGTAATGACAGGGCTCGACCAGGATATGATGCAGAAGAATTTAAGCTGTCGTAGTCTTTCCGATGCCAAAAAGAACATGTACTGGTATAGCTTCATGTTTTTACCCATTAATCTTATTTTCCTGACAATGGGTGTGTTGTTGGCTATTTTTGCGCAAACGAAAGGCATTGGTATTCCCGCTCAAACGGACAACCTCTTTCCTCTCATTGCAACCGGCGGTTATCTCAATGCTGCCTTGGGTGTTTTCTTTGTAGTGGGTGTAGTTGCTGCCGCCTATTCCAGTGCCGATTCTGCCCTTACGGCACTTACCACCTCGTTTACTGTCGATATTCTTGAGGCCGATAAGCTTGGGGAATCTCAACTTCGACGCACAAGAAAGTTGGTTCATGTTTTAATGTCGTTAGTGCTAATTGCCACCATTATCCTTTTCAAACAAATAAATGATGAAGCTGTAATTAAGGCTATATATATGGTGGCAGGATACACGTATGGTCCGCTGCTTGGGCTTTACGCCTTTGGCTTGCTAACCAAATTCAAAGTTCGAGATTTTCTTGTACCGGTGGCGGCAATATGTGCCCCAATCCTGTGCTTTATTGCCAGCCATTACTTTGCTATTGGATTTGAGCTGCTTATATACAATGGAATTGCTACCTTTGGGTTGATGATGTTGTTTAGCATTGGGGTTAATTCAAAAAAAAGGTCGATTAGACAATAGAGCACCTCGCCTAATTATGCTGGGCGAGTTGGGATAATCTGGATTGGCTGAGCATGGTGCTGCTGGTTATTAACCATTAATACTTAAGATATGAAGAAAATTGTTTTTGTCTTTGCCTTTGCCATTTCATTCTTGACAATTAAGGCACAGGATGTGGTTGCCTATCGCATCTTCACCTCCGATGGTGTTGAGGTCCCTTTTAGTAAAGTTATGGAGGCTGCCTACAATTCGGATGTTCTTTTTTTTGGTGAGCAGCACAACAACCCTGTGGTGCATTGGCTCGAACTCCAAGCTGAAATGGCACTGCAGCAACATTTTTCAGACAGTTTGGTGCTTGGTGCCGAGATGTTTGAGGCAGACAACCAACTGCTGCTGGATGAACTTTTTCAAGGGCTCATTCCTCTCAAAAAGTTTGAAGAGGAGTGCAGGCTATGGCCAAACTATAAGAATGACTACAAGCCACTGTTGGAGTTAGCGTTGGAGAAAAAGTTACGCTTTGTTGCAACCAACATCCCTCGTCGATATGCGTCTGCTGTTGCCACCTCTGGAATTGATGTGCTTGCAAAATTCTCAAAGGAAGCCCACCTCTATATGGCTCCGCTTCCAATTAAATACAATGCTGATTTACCGTCGTACAAGGCAATGGCTGCAATGGGAATGGCGGGAGGTGCCCATGGGGCTTCTCACATTGCAGAAGCACAAGCCGTAAAAGATGCCACAATGGCCTATTTTATTGTAAAAAATCTTCCGGTAAAGGGCTGCTTCTTACACTTCAATGGTAGCTACCACTCCGATGACCATGAAGGAATTCCATACATGGTGAAGCAGCTGCGCCCATCGTTAAAAGTGTTGACCATTTCCTCTGTTGAGCAGTATAAGGTCGATTCACTTGCTGCTGAAAATAAGGGGAAAGGTGACTTTGTGGTAGTGGTCAATAGCACCATGACAAAAACTTACTAACCGTTTCTTTGGTTAATAAAAAAAACTCCGAAGCAGGTATGCCTCGGAGTTTTTTTAGGTTTATTCCGCTCAATAGTCCTTGCGAACTACCAAACAGTCGGCCATAATGTCGTGCAACGCTTGTTTCTTTTCAGTGAAGCCGGCCATGATAAATCCTACATAGAGAATCATTTTAGAAATTATCTTTCCAAAGAAACGGCCAGTGGCCCGAGCAAAGGTAATGCGGTTTCCTTGCATGTCGGTAACCTTAATGCCAACCGCCATTTTCCCCAAGGTTCCCTGTGGGGTTGATGATTCCATTATGGCGTAGTATAGCCATCCAATGGTGAGGAATATAAGAACCAAGAGAAGGATTGATCCTGCAACAACGCTAATTATTCCAATTACTTTGGTGGTAGTTTCGGGCTGTTGAGAGGCTGCAATTATTCCGCCAACCATAGTGAGAATTATGGGCAATGCAATAATTCCACCTGCCAGCTGTAATATAAAAGAATCGATGATGAATGCGGCTAGTCGTAACCAGAAGCCTGCGTAACGGGGAGTGGGTTCTTCAATAACTTCCATGGCCTTTTAGTGTTAAAATTAAAAACCTAAGTTACACCATTTAATAGAAAAACGCAGGTGGTAAGCCTGCGTTTTTCATAATTATTTTCAGAAAGCGATTTTTAAATAAACTTAAGCCTTGGAAGTAATGAGTTCAACGGCTTTGTTAATTGACGCTTGCAGCCCAGCAGCATTCTTGCCACCAGCAGTGGCAAAGAAGGGTTGACCACCTCCACCGCCATGAATTTCTTTGGCTGCCTCGCGAATAATGTTAGCCGCGTTATGCGATTTTTTTACCAATTCGTCACCGAACATGATGGTAAGCGATGGTTTGTCGCCCAACACGCTGCCTACAACAAAGGCAATATTGGCAATTTCACCACGTAGCTGGTAGGCTAAATCTTTAACTGCGTCTGGCGAAAGGTTCAGTGCGGCAGTAATTAGGGTTATTCCATTGATCTCTTTGGCGTTGTTTTTAAGCTCACTTTTAAGAACAGACAACTTTTCCTTTAAGTAGGCCTCAATTTCTTTCTCCAGCCTTCTGTTTTCGTCCATCAACTTTTGAATGCCATGTGCCAGATTGCCAGTGATGTTCAGCGTGGCTTTTGCCTCCTTTAGCTGGCTGAGTGATTCGTTGACAAATTGCTCAGCTTTGTCTGCTGTGATGGCCTCAATTCGGCGGATACCTGCAGAAATAGCACCTTCGCTCACAATTTTTAAAAGTCCAATTTGACCGGTGGCTGGAACGTGAGTTCCACCGCAAAGTTCAATGGATGTGCCAAACTGAATTACCCGAACGCTATCGCCATATTTTTCGCCAAAAAGCGCCATTGCACCCAACTTTTGAGCTTCAGCCATAGGTAGGTTTCTGCGCTCAACCAAGCTGTGGTTTGCTCTTATTTTTGTGTTGACGATTTTTTCTACTCTTGCAAATTCCTCTTCCGACATTTTTTGGTAATGGGAGAAGTCGAATCGGAGATAGTCGGCATTTACCAGTGAGCCTTTCTGCTCAACATGGGTTCCCAAAACCTCGCGGAGTGCCTCGTGCAGCAGGTGAGTGGCTGAATGGTTGTTTGCAGTGAGTCTACGCTTATTGATATCCACATGTGCCTGAAAGTTGGACGCCGGATCGGCTGGCAGCTTTGCCGTGATGTGCACAGTTAGATTGTTCTCCTTTTGAGTGTCGAGTATATCAATGCGTTCTGTTTCCGACTCAATAAAGCCGCCATCTCCAGCCTGACCTCCCGATTCTGCATAGAAGGGAGTCTTGTTGAAAACCAGTTGGTAGAGTGTTTTGGTCTTTGTTTTAACAGTTCTGTACCGGCAAATTCTAACGTCAGTTTCGGTAAAGTCGTATCCTACAAATTCCACCTTTTCAAGTTTACGCAACTCTACCCAGTCGTCGGTTTCGGTGGCCGCCGCCGCACGGCTCCGCTCTTTTTGAACCTCCATGGCCTTGTTGAAACCATCACGATCTACCGTTAACCCCTTTTCTCTTAAGATGAGTTCGGTAAGGTCTAGCGGGAAACCAAATGTGTCATAAAGTTCAAAGGCGCTTTGACCTTCCAGTTCATTCGCATGCTTTTTGCGCGCTGTTTCAATGTGCTGGTCGAGCAGCCGAATTCCTGTTTCCAGTGTCCGAAGAAACGATGCCTCCTCTTCTACTATAACCTTCTCAATCAGCTGCTGCTGCGACTTCAATTCAGGGTAGGCGTCACCCATCTGATTTACCAGGGTGGCTACCAGCTTGTATATGGTTGGGTCCGAAAATCCGAGAAAGGTGTAGCCGTAGCGGACAGCCCTTCGAAGGATGCGCCGAATAACATAGCCCGCTTTTACGTTGGAAGGTAGCTGACCATCAGAAATGGAGAAGCTAATTGCTCTAAGGTGGTCCGCAATAACTCGCATGGCCACGTCGCACTGCTGGTCTGCACCGTATGTTTTTCCAGCTAGGGCGGCAATGTGCTGGATTAGTGGTTGAAAAACGTCAGTGTCGTAGTTGCTCTGCTTGCCTTGAATTGCCATGCAAAGGCGCTCGAACCCCATGCCGGTATCCACATGTTGAGCGGGAAGCAATTCCAACTCTCCACTGGCCTTACGGTTAAACTGCATGAACACGAGGTTCCAAATTTCTATCACCAGAGGGTTGCTTGTATTTACCAACTTTTCACCGGGAACTTTTGCTCTTTCCGCTTCGGGTCGGAGGTCGATGTGCACCTCGCTGCAGGGACCACAAGGACCTGTATCCCCCATTTCCCAGAAGTTGTCTTTTTTGGAACCCCATATAATATGGTTATCTGGAAGATATTGCTTCCAGTAGTAGAGGGCTTCATTATCCGGATCAATCTTCTCTTCGGTATTACCTTCAAATACAGTTGCGTAAAGGCGATCCTCTGGTAAATGAACAACCTTTACCAGAAACTCCCACGCCCAGTCGATGGCCTCCCTTTTAAAGTAATCGCCAAACGACCAGTTGCCAAGCATTTCAAACATGGTGTGGTGATAGGTATCGTGCCCTACCTCCTCCAGATCGTTGTGCTTTCCCGAAACGCGCAAACACTTCTGAGAGTCTGCAATTCGCTTGGATGCTGGTTCCGATATATTGAGGAAAATGTCCTTAAACTGGTTCATCCCTGCATTAGTGAACATTAGCGTGGGATCGTTTTTTACCACCATTGGAGCAGAGGGCACAATCTGGTGCCGTTTGCTTTTGAAAAACTCCAAGAAGGTAGTCCGAACTTGGTTCGAATTCATAAAATTCTATATTTTAACGTTTTATTTAGCCCTACTTTACACTTTAAATGCAATATTTTGATGAAAAGAGGTTGTAAAATTAATTTATTTCGTCTAGTTTTGAAGCGCTATTATAACTTTATCCTAAAAATTAGGTATTTATAGGCATGGCAAAACATCATTACAGATTTAATCCACACACCCTCAGTTTTGACTTAATTGCCACAACGTTAAGGCATAAGTTATTACGTGGTTTAGGTTACCTAGTGGGTGGCTTCATTATCGCTTCCAGCTTTAGTCTTGTATTTTCCTACTTCTTCGATACGCCACGAACCTTATCCTTAAAAAGAGATCGAGCCGATGTTCTAGTAAAGTATGATTTGCTGGAGAAGCGATTCGATGATGCAAAAAAAGTACTTGTGGACATGGCCCAGAGGGATAACAATATTTATCGCAGTATTTTTGAGGCTGATACCATACCGTCATCAATACGGGAGGCTGGATTTGGAGGAGTTGATCGTTATGGATCATTCTCAAATTTGAAGCATGGAGAGGTAATCATTAAAGCTTCTCTTGACCTTGATGAGATCACCCGTCAGGCATTCATTCAAAGTAAGTCGTTTGACGACGTTATTAAAATGGCAAAGCAAAAGGAGCTAATGGCTGAAAATATGCCGGTTATAGAACCTCTTTCGCAGCGTTCCAACGTTAGAATTACCGCTCCCTTTGGCTTCCGTCAGGACCCTTTTAAAGCTTCGATAGAGTATCACGAAGGGGTTGACTTGGCTGCACCCGAAGGGACTGCCGTCTATGCATCAGGCAATGGCGTTATTGAACTCACCAATTCCTCTGATCATGGCTATGGTAATCAGATTATTATAGATCATGGATTTGGTTATAAAACTCGGTATGCTCACCTCAAGTTAATAAAAGTAAGAATTGGGCAGCACGTGAAGCGTGGTGAGGAAATTGCACTCCTTGGTAATACGGGTCGAAGCACTGGCCCGCATCTTCATTACGAGGTCATTTACCACAACAAGCCAGTTAATCCGCTTAACTATTTTGGCGATATAGATCAAGCCGAGTTCGATAAAATAGTAGACAGAGCCGATCTAACCTCTGGCGTTGGTCAAGATTAATTATTTGTAGATGGGTAAAGGTAAGTATCACTTTAATCCGGATTCTCTAAGCTTTGACAAGGTTAGGTTAAGCCTTCGTAACAAAATTACAAAGGGTGCAACCTATTTTTTTGCCAGTGCCGTAATTGCCATTGTTTATTATATTGGGTATTCCTTCTTTTTTGATACACCAGTTGAGCGCGGGTTGAAGAGGGAGAATGCGCAGCTATACAATCAGTTTGATACGCTTTCCAAAAGGTTCGATCAGGTGGAAAAGGTTATTACTGACCTTGAGCAACGCGATGAAAATATTTACCGAACTATATTTGAGGCTGAACCCATTCCGTTATCTGTTCGGACCGCTGGAATGGGGGGTGTTGCTCGATATGACGAGCTGGAGACTATGTCAAACCCTAAAATTGTAATAGAATCTTTCAAAACGTTAGAAAAACTAAGCAATCGAGTAAAAGTACAGAGTCGGTCGCTCGAACAATTAACCGAGCTGGCTAAGCGTAAGGAGGAAATGATGCAATGCCTCCCTGCTATACAGCCTATTAGAAATACCGATCTCAGGCGCGTCGCTTCACCCTTTGGTATGCGGATTCACCCCTTTTATAAAGTGTTGAAAATGCATACTGGTATGGATTTCACTGCTGCTACAGGAACTGATGTTTTTGCTACAGGAGATGGTACAGTCACTAGGGTTGAGCAATCCCAACGTGGGTTTGGGAACGTGGTGGAAATCGATCATGGTTTTGGCTATAAAACGCTCTATGCGCATCTAAGTGCCTTCAATGTTCGTCAGGGTCAGCATGTGAAACGTGGCGATGTTATTGGTAAGGTTGGGAATTCGGGGATGTCAATGGCTCCTCACTTGCACTATGAGGTATGGAAAAATAATTCTCCGATAAATCCTATTAATTTTTACTTCAACGACCTTACCCCAGCCGAGTATGATAGGTTAATAGAGTTAGCTGCAAATAGTGGACAATCCTTAGATTAGCATAAGCCATGCCCTATAAAGAAAAAAAGGTAGAGAAACTTTACTACACCATTGGTGAAGTGGCCAGTATGTTCGATGTTAACACTTCCCTTATCCGGTTTTGGGAGAAGTCATTCGACATTATTAAACCCAAAAAGAACAAAAAGGGCAATCGCCTCTTCACAAAAGATGATATTGAAAACTTCCATCTTATCTACTATCTAGTAAAGGAGCAGGGAATGACTTTGCAGGGCGCTCAAAAGCGTATTAAAGAGAACCGAGAGGGCACGGTTAACACCTTCGATATCGTAAAGTCGCTTACTGAGATTAAGGAAATGCTGCTCGAGGTAAAAGAGTTACTTTAAACAGGTTAAAATGGAAAGTTCCACAGTTGCCGAATTGGCCAGCTGCATTGAGAAATTTGCCCCTTTGCGGCTTCAAGAGTCCTACGATAACTCAGGACTTCAAGTTGGCTCTCGATCAATGGTGGTTAATTCTGTTTTGCTTACGGTGGACATCACCCTTGAAGTTCTCGAGGAGGCAATTGCCAAAAAAGTGAATATGATTATTGCCCACCATCCCGTTATTTTTACTGGCCTTAAGCGAATTACTGGTGAAAGTGAGGTGGAGGAAATCGTATATAAGGCCGTTAAGCACAACATTGCCCTTTATGCTTCACACACAAACCTTGACAGTGCTGCCGGAGGGGTGAGCCATAAAATGGCTGAAAAAATTGGGCTAACGGAAATCTCTGTATTGGAACCAGCTGAATCAAAATTGGTCAAGATAGTTGTATACGTGCCTGTTATTTTTGTTGAAAAGGTTAGGGCTGCGATGTTTGAGGCAGGAGCAGGCAGTATTGGAAACTACGATTCTTGCAGCTTTACTTCCCGCGGTGAAGGAACTTTTCGAGCAGGCGAAAACGCAAACCCATTTGTGGGAAATGTTGGGCAAAGGCACGTTGAGCAGGAAGTCAGGCTTGAGTTAGTATGCCCTGAATATCTAGTTCAGAATGTAATATCAGCCATGTTGGTTGTGCATCCATACGAAGAGGTGGCATACGATATCTATTCACTTGAAAATAAGGATACTCGTGTAGGACTGGGCGTGATAGGTAGTTTACCACAAGCGATTCCACCTGCGGAATTTCTTCAGTTGGTTAAAAAAGTATTTGGTGCTGAATGTTTGCGCTACACCAGCCCTGTTAAGCATAGCATTCAGCGAGTTGCCCTTTGTGGAGGTAGTGGTTTTTCGTTGCTTCCCAAAGCCATAGCAGCGAAGGCCGATGCCTACATTACTGCTGATATTAAGTATCACAATTTTTTTGATGCCAGGGGTAAGCTGCTGCTCGTGGATATTGGGCATTTTGAGAGTGAACAATTTTCTTTGGAAATAATTTCTAGCCTTTTAAAGAAAAAATTCGCTAATTTTGCCGTTTATATTGCAGAAAAAAATTCAAACCCGATAAATTATTTATAGGCCGTATGGTGACAGACAAAGGTAAGGTTGCTGAATCCAATGAACTTTCGGTTTCCGACAAGCTCAAAGCATTATATGATCTTCAGATCATCGATTCACAAATCGATAGGATCAAGCTGCTAAGGGGAGAACTTCCTCTTGAGGTGCAGGATTTGGAAGACGAAATTGAGGGTCTTGAGACCAGAATAAAAAACTTGGACCAGGAGGTGACAACGCTTGACACCTCTGTTACCAAAAAACACCAGGAAATTGCCAACTCTCAGGAACTTATTAAGAAGTATGAGGAGCAGCAAAAACACGTTAGGAATAATCGTGAGTTTGACTCTTTGAATAAGGAGATAGAGTTCCAAAATCTGGAGATTGAACTTTGTGAAAAGCGAATTCGAGAGTTTACTATTCAATCTAAGGACAAGCGTAAGTTAATGGAGGATTCTCAAGCGCTCCTGGACGAACGGAGGATTGACCTTACGAATAAGCAAAACGAACTCAATGAGATTGTTTCCGAGACTCAAAAGGAGGAAGACTCCCTTGGCGAACGGTCGGAAGCATGTCAGCGCTTAATTGAGCCAAGATTGCTAACTGCGTATAAGCGCCTTCGTACCAACGCAAGAAACGGGTTGGCTGTAGTAACAGTAAAGCGCGATGCATGTGGTGGCTGCTTCAACAAAATTCCACCTCAACGTCAGATGGATATTCGTCTTGGCAAAAAGGTTATCGTTTGCGAATACTGTGGTCGCGTGTTGGTTGATGATTCCATAACCGGTGAAGACGCATACTAGCCTACCGCATAAAGCACAAAAAAAGGGAATTCAAACGAATTCCCTTTTTTTGTGCTTACAATAGTGTTGACTACCAGCTTCCACCAGCGCCACCGCCGCCAAAGCTGCCGCCGCCACCGCCTGAGAATCCGCCACCAAATCCACCTCCACCTCCGCCGAAACTACCGCTTCCAGAACTGAAGTTTCCAAAGCTGCTGGCTCCCAGTAACATCCAGAATGGTAGTGAGCTGCCTCGCGAGGAGAAAGTCTTTCCACTGCTGCCACCCCGCCGTCCGAGAAGAAGCATAAAAATGAGTAGGCCAAAGAATAGAATGGCACCAAATGCACCACCTGATTTGCTCTTCTTTTCACCTTTGTAGAGTCCCGACGCAAGGGCGATAATGGTATTTGTACCTTGGTCGATTCCCTCGTAGTATTTTCCCTCCCTAAAGGCAGGGAGAATTTGTTGCTCAATAATTCTTCTCGACATGGCATCGGTAATCACCCCCTCCATGCCGTAGCCCGTGGCAATAAATACTTGACCTTTTCCTTCCTCGTTTTTTGGCTTTATGAGCAGCAGAATTCCATTGTCTTTTCCCTTCTGACCGATACCCCACTTCTGACCCATTAAAGCAGAATATTCTGCTATATCCTGACCATCAAGTGTATTCACGGTAACCACGTATATCTGAGTTGAGGTAGTATCGTGGTAGTTACGCAGCTTACCCTCCAGCGCATTTTGCTCTTGAGCGTTCAGCAAACCTGTAAAGTCGTTCAGCAGCCTTGGAGGCGACATTGGATCTGGAATTTGCTGTGCAAAAGATGTATGTATGCCTCCCAAAACGAGAATGAAAAGCAATCCAAGAATTTTTAGTTTTCTCATCGTTTTGGTTTTAAGAAAATGAAATATCGTCGGGAAGTTCATTGACGTCATCCTGCTGGTAAGGGAAGTGAACCTTGAGCTGCTCACCTGCCTTTAGAATTCCACCAACAAGCCCCTCGGTAAGCTGACCGTCTTTAAATGCCTCGGCCATCTCCAGCTTTATTGCATCCCAAAAATGGGTACCCGTTTTGGCGTTAATTCCGGCATCGCCAAGAATGGCAAACTTGCGGTGCTCAAGCGCGAGGTAGAATAGTACCCCGTTGCGCAGCTCCGTTTTGTGCATTTTTAGTTTGGCAAAAACCGTTGCAGCCCTGTCCAGCACCTCACCCTTGCACCTATTTTCGATGTGCACCCGTACTTCTCCAGACGAATCCTTTTCAGCGTGCTTAATGGCTTCCACTATCCGTTGCTGATCTTCCTGCGAAAAGAAGTTCTTTGCTTTCATGGCTTAGAATTGAACCTTAGGTGGTTGGGCAGCTGTCTTGTCGGCTTCAAAGTATGCTTTCTCCTCAAATCCAAACGATCTGGCAAAAAACAGATTCGGGAAGCGTTTTATGTAAGTGTTGTAGATTCGAGCAGCATCATTAAAATTACGACGCTCTACTGCAATTCTGTTTTCGGTACCTTCGAGTTGCGATTGTAAATCAAGAAAACTTTGGTTTGCCTTTAGGTCGGGATACCGCTCTACGGTAACCATTAGGCGTGAAAGTGCACCGCTAAGTTCTCCCTGCGCTTGCTGGAATTGCTGCATCGATTGTGCATTCAATTTGGAGGGGTCAATGGTAACTTGCGTAGCCTTTGCCCTAGCCTCAATTACTGCAGTAAGCGTGCTCTTCTCAAAATCGGCATATCCCTTTACCGTGTTTACAAGATTTGGTATTAGGTCCATTCTTCGCTGATATTGATTTTCCACATCAGACCATGCCTTGCTTACAGACTCGTTGTAGGTAACCATTTGGTTGTAACCATTCTTAACCCACATAAAGAGTATGATTACCAATAATCCAATTGCGGCCAGAATAATCCAAGATTTTTTCATGTCAACGTTATTTTCGTTTATATCATTTTTACTTTACCTCGCAATGTGCTTACCACAACGCTCTGGTAAATGCAACGCTCCGGTTTTGTAGTGGAGGTTGTTATGGAGCTAAGGTATCAAAAAGTATGCAATTATTTTTGCACCCGTTCTTAATGCCGTAGTGGCTGAAATTTTGGCCATTTGTTTTAACTTTGCTCCTCCAAGAGCATAAATTTAAATCGATTTCGACATGACCAGAGATGAATTTCAGCACCTGATTCTTCAAGGGATTCCGGACACGCTACCTTCGCCTAAACCTTACGATCCTTCCATAAATCATGCACCTAAGCGCAAGCATATCCTTTCGAGAGAGGAGCAGAAGTTGGCGCTAAAAAACGCCTTGAGGTACTTTCCAACAAAGCACCATGCCGTTTTGGCACCGGAGTTTGCCAAGGAGCTGGAGGATTATGGACGAATCTACATGTATCGGCTTCGTCCAGATTACAAAATCTACGCTCGACCAATTTCCGATTACCCACATAAGTCCATTCAGGCTGCCTCCATTATGCTCATGCTGAGCAATAACCTTGACTATGCCGTGGCGCAGCATCCTCACGAGTTGATTACCTATGGTGGAAACGGTGCGGCATTTCAAAATTGGGCGCAGTATCTGCTTACCATGCAGTATTTGGCCGAGATGACCGACGAGCAAACCTTGGTTTTATACTCTGGTCATCCCATGGGGCTTTTCCCCTCGCATAAAGATGCTCCACGAGTGGTCGTAACTAACGGTATGGTTATTCCAAACTATTCATCGAAGGACCATTGGGAGAAGTTTAACGCACTTGGCGTTTCGCAGTATGGGCAAATGACCGCAGGATCATTTATGTATATTGGTCCGCAGGGAATTGTGCATGGAACAACCATTACAGTGCTTAACGCAGCCCGCAAGCGAATGAAGGCGGGAGAAACTGGTATTGGTGGCAAGCTGTTTGTCTCCTCCGGATTGGGAGGAATGTCGGGCGCTCAACCGAAGGCCTCGGTTATTGCTGGCGTTGTAGGAGTGGTGGCAGAGGTTAATCCAAAGGCTGTTCATACCCGTTTTTCGCAGGGCTGGGTGGATGAGGTGTTTACCAATCTCGACGAACTGGTGCCAAGAATAAAAAAAGCGGTTGCAGGCAAGGAGACCGTTTCCATCGCCTATCAGGGAAATATTGTTGACCTGTGGGAGAGGCTTGCTGCCGATAAGGTTAAGGTGGATCTTGGGTCGGATCAGACTTCGTTGCACAACCCTTGGTCGGGTGGGTACTACCCCATTGACCAGAGTTTTGAGGAGTCGAACCGAATGATGGCCGAGGAGCCGGAAACCTTTAAGCAAAAGGTTGAAGAGACGCTGCGCCGTCATGTTGTTGCCATCAATAAGTTGGTTGACAACGGCATGTATTTCTTCGATTATGGAAACGCCTTCCTGCTGGAGGCAAGCAGGGCAGGTGCCGATATTTTAAATAGCAAAGGCGATTTCAGGTATCCTTCCTACGTTCAAGATATTATGGGCCCCATGTTTTTCGACTATGGATTTGGTCCGTTCCGTTGGGTTTGCACCTCAGGTGATCCCAAGGACCTTGAGGTTACCGATCGACTTGCTGCCACGGTTTTAGAGGAAATCTACCAGAGCGCACCGTCTGAAATCAAAACGCAGCTGGCAGATAATATTCATTGGATTAAGGAGGCTGGCAAGAATAAGATGGTTGTTGGATCGCAAGCAAGGATTCTATATGCCGATGCTGAAGGAAGAATTAAGATAGCCGAAGCATTTAACAAGGCTATTTCCAAGGGTGATATTTCAGCACCCGTTGTGCTTGGTCGCGACCACCATGATGTTTCTGGTACCGATTCTCCCTACAGGGAGACTTCAAACATTTATGATGGCTCCAGCTTTACTGCCGATATGGCAGTGCAGAATGTTATTGGCGATTCATTCCGTGGCGCAACTTGGGTTTCTATCCACAATGGTGGTGGCGTTGGATGGGGCGAGGTAATTAACGGTGGGTTTGGGATGACGCTTGATGGCTCTGCCGATTGCGATAGGCGCCTAAAACTTATGCTGCTGTGGGATGTAAATAACGGAATCGCTCGAAGGAGCTGGGCTCGTAACGAAGGTGCTGTATTTGCCATTAAGCGCGAAATGGAACGAACGCCTCAGCTTAAGGTTACTTTACCCAACCTCACCGATGACGATTTAATTGACAAACTCTTTTAATGCTCATATTGTAGGCCCCGTCAGAATAATATGACGGGGCTTTTCCTATATTTACTCCATGAGAAATTTTGTGCTTGCGGGGGTTACGTGCCTCCTTTTCATTGGGACTTCGTGCGTTAAGGACAATGTTTCAGACAATGGAACCATTTATGGACTTTGGAATGCTAAAGATATTCTCAGTTCCTACCGTTCTCCAACCACTTACATTGTTTCCGTTGACCGGGATGATATAGATACTTCGGTTATTAATGTTTCGAACCTTTACGGCATTAATGGAAATGGTGGTGGATATGATGGATTTGTGTCGTGCAGTAGAAGTGGAAATACTTTAACAATTTTCAACTGTTCCCTTACAGGATACCACTTTACCGGCACAGGAACATATGATGAGGCTGGTAGAAAGATAACATGGAACTATACTGTTTCCACTCCCGAAGTTCAGAACGATCAGGTTTACACTGAATTTACGAGAAACTAATCTTCGAAGAAGAGGTTGTAGATGCGCTCAAGTGGTTGACGAACTTCTCCAAGAGAGAATCGTCCAGCCTTTCTTATTTGTTCTTTGCCATCGAAGAAAACCACCAGCGTTGGTGCAGAGAAAATTCCCATAGGTCCCGAAAGTTCGGGATGATCTGGTAACGAGATGTGAAAGGCTTCTATCTTAGGAAAATCTGCAGCCATCTCCTTGACCTTTGGTAGAAGCGCGTGGCACGAAACGCAGTCGTTGGTTGTGAAATAGACCAAGCAAGCCTCCTTGCTGGTGAAGAATTCGGGTGTTATCTTTTCGCTTACCGTTATCATGGTATTTAAAATGATTTGTTGTGAAGCATTACTAAGGTGCATCCAATTACAACTTCTATGCCAGCCTCTCGCGCAAGCTTAAAGAGTTCCCCATTTTCAGTACCTGGGTTAAAAATTATTCTATTTGGCTTAAGTGATAAAATGTAGTGGTAGTATTCTTTCTGCCTCTCAGGATTAAGGTAAAGCGTGACAGTGTGGATATTGCTCAGTTCGGGCAGTCCCTTTTTTATTTCAACGCCAAACGCCTCCCCTTCCTTTGCCCCAATGGCTGCGAATTCAAATTGGTGCTCATGGAGCGACTTCATGGCGAGGTATGAAAATCGTTCCTTACGCATACTAGCGCCGAGCACTAAGGTTCTCCCCATAAGTTATTATTGTGCGTTGTAGATTATAACAACGGCATACGCCTCAATCCCCTCCTCTCTTCCAACAAACCCCAATTTTTCTGTAGTAGTGGCTTTTATCGAAATATCCTCCTCGTCCACAGCTATAATGTTGGCCAATGTTTTAACCATTTTTGGGATGAAGTCTTTTATTTTCGGCTGTTGAAGTGCAATCACGCAGTCGATGTTGCCGACGGTGTAGCCTTTTGCTCTTACCAAAGCCATAACCTTCGTCAATAAAATTTTGCTATCGATACCTTTGAATGTTGAATCAGTATCCGGAAAGTGAATTCCAATATCGCGTAATCCGGCAGCACCAAGAAGTGCATCGCAAATGGCATGGATTAAAACATCACCATCGGAGTGGGCTTCGCAACCTTGATGGTGAGGTAATAAAATGCCACCCAGCCAGAGCGGAAGGCCGGGGGCGAGGCGATGTACATCGTATCCATTACCAATTCTAACGTTCATACCCTATCTTCTGGATTTAACGCTGTTCGACTCCAGTTCGAAAATTAATGAAAACCTTACGGTGTTGGAAAGTGGATTGTTTCGTCCACTCGATGGAACAAGGTAAGCAAAATCGAGCGTGAGAATATTATACTTTAAACCTGCTCCAAAAGTGTAGTACTTTCTATTCCCCTTCATTGCGCTTTCGTGGAAATAACCGCCTCTTACAAAGAACTGATTGGAGTATGCATATTCCAAGCCAATGGAGTAAGTAATCTCTTTAATCTCTTCCGACATACCACCAGGTGCATCATAAAAGGATTGAAAAATCCCCTTGGTTATAGAAACATCGTTATTCATTCCCTGAACTATTGCACCTGTTGAGTCAACAATAGGAGGAGTTGGTACAAGCAACTTATTTAGGTCTAAGGTTCCTGAAATCTTGTTGTAATCGTCCATGTTAAGGGTAAGCCGGCCACCAACGCGTAAATTCATTGGAAGAAAATCTTTCTTTTGATCTTGGTTGTAGGATAACTTTGAGCCAATGTTGGAAATGTTGATACCAAAGGCCATTTGCCCTGTTTTGTCTGCTAGGTGTACGCCATTTTGGTAGTATACTGAAATGTCAGATGCAAATGCTTGACCGGCACTTGATTGGGTGGTGTTCGAGTATCCACCGGTAAGGTCGGAACGAATGAAACGAAATGCGATGGCTCCAGAAATTGTTTTTCCAAAGAGACGAGAGTATCCAACGTCGAATGAAAATTCATTGGGGCTGAAGTTTTTTACCGTATTACCCACTCCGTCGGTGAAGGTGATGTCGCCAAAGGAGAAGTACCGGAGCGATGCCGAAACGGTTTGGTCTTGTGCAAATCTATAGTAACCAGCGAGGTATGAAAGGTTAATATCGTTAATTAGATTGCGCAACCAAGGTGTGTATGTAAAGCCAATAGCCATGTCACTTTTGGCAAAGGCATATTTTGCAGGATTCCAGTATTGTGAGTTCACATCGGGTGAGGTGGCAACACCTGCATCTCCCATGGAACCTCCGCGGCTGTCGGGAGCTATGGTAAGAAATGGAACTGCAGTTTGTATGGAGTTGGTCGATCCTCCGCCAAGCTGATCCTTTGAGATTGTGCTGCTAGTTTGCGCAAAAAGACTAGTCGAAATTACAACGAAAGCCAGTATTAGCAAGTGTTTCCTGAACATCTTCATAGGTCTGAATTAAGGGTCAAATATAAGGATTTAGATTTAGGGTTCTATTTAAGAATTACAAGCTTCTCGAATTTTTCGGTAGTCTCCCCGGAGGCCGTTCTAACGCGGACCCTGTAAACGTAGGTACCTCTCCCTATATTGTCTCCAAAATCATCTTTTCCATTCCACATGATTGGGCCAACCCGGAGTGAACCAGCCTGAATGTTCAGCTCTTCAATGGTCTTTACCAGTTTACCCGATATGGTAAAAATTTGTATGAGCACGTCAATATTGTCGTTAGGCCGGTTATGCTCAAAGTAGAATGCGGTAGATACTGTAAATGGATTAGGATAATTAAGCACGTGATCGAGGGTGAATTTCTCATCGTTTACAACTTTAAAGGCCAAGGTCTTAATGGACGAGTTGTTGTAGGTGTCCCAGACTTTAAAATTTAAGGTGTAGTCCCCAGGAGCAAGTTTCTCCATTGGATACTCAATTCGACCACTTTGGTAGCTGTCGGTGTTAGCCGTATAGTAATCGTTGAGCGTAATCTTTTCTGCAGTTGGCCCAGTGATATCGGCAATAATGTCGTGGCCGATACCATTGCCAGTGGTGTTAATGCCACTGCTATCCGAAAGAACCGCAATAAGTTTGGGTTTAGAGTTAGTGATACCTCCATCCACAAAATTTTCGTCATTGAGGTATAGATTTACCGTTGGTCCTGTATTGTCAGTCAGAGGATTAGACGAAATGCCACCTACCAATACCTGATCGTAGTATCCCGACCCAATTTGTCCATTAGCCTTTGCCTGAAAATAAAATTTACCCTTTCCTATTTGATATACAATATCTTTGGGAACAATGAATTCCAATTTGAATGTGTTGTTTTTAAGGCTTGCTTTACCTTGGAAGAGCATGCTGTTTCGAGTCGTATATACAAAAGGTGTCCCATTATCGTTGGCAAGGGTTGTAACTTGTTTCTCTTTATCGAAGAGGGTTATGGTTACTGCACTAGCACTGGTGTCCAGCAATGTTCTGGAACTGGGGGCGTTGGTTGAGCCTTCAATTATAACTTTGGATAGAGCCTTAACGGTGTCCTGAAGCGTGAGAGCAATGGCTTTCCCGTTGAGTTTTTCTGGGGTCACAGAAAATTTAGGGTAGGAGAGCATTAGGGCTGGGTCGCCAAGGAGTGAAAAATTTAGCTTATTGGTTCCAGTGCCTGTTAAATTTTTTGTAATTTTTACTAGGTCTCCAAGTCTATCGTATTCCCCTTGACTATTTTTCTCAAATACAGCATGGAAAAAATTGTTATTAAGATCGGTGTTGGAGTTTTCGTATACTAACCTGGTTGTGGAGAGAAGAGCAACTCCACCACCATCGGGGTTTTCCAAAATATACTCACCTGCAGAGGTTCTATGGTAGTCGTCGTAGCGGCTAAATTCACAGGTAGCTGTAATAAAAAGTGGCAGCTTAGTGCTGTTTGTCCATGACATGATGTCGGAAATGGATACAACTCTCTCCTGTGCGAGATATTGCTCGTTTCCATGTCCAGTATAGTTCATGATAAATACTCCCTTGTTTACCCTACGGTTGATGGCTGTTGTAACATCGGGATATCTAGCGCCTGAGGGAGAGTTCACCTGCTGATAAGCATCGAGATATATCTTTTCAACCATATAGTCGGGGTAGGTTGATTCCACAAAGTTTGCGATGGTATCAGCATCTTTCATAAATATATTGTTCTCCTCGTCATCGGCAATAAAGGTTATCTGGTTTTGCCAATCGCCGGGAACTGTTGCTGAAGTATATGTGTAAACCTTGTCGACCATTGTTTCGGCCTCTGTACTGTTGCCAGCAGGGAAACGGCCAATACCAATGTCTAGCAACCCAGTTGATGGCACTTCTCCATTGTCGAGCAATCCATAATAGTCATCGCTTACGTAGGAACTCAATGGATCCAATGAGTTATCGGACTGGTAGGTTAAAATATTGGGACCATCGGGAGGTAGATTCCTATTTTTAAAGGTGCCATCCCCAAAAAGAAGCAGATACCTGAGTTCAGTTGCAGCGGTTGATGGCAATTCTTTGAGGTATTTCATGTAATTTCTGATGGCCGCAACATCCGACTTTCCACCTGAAAATTCATTGTAAATCTGTTGTGGCTCAACTATTAAAACGCTCAATCCATCTCTTGTTCTATGAAGATCGGCAAGTTTCTCGGCCTCAGAAAGGAATTGTGGTGATGAGATGATAATAAGGTTTGCAGAGCCGGTTCCTATAAGGTTTTGATTTTCAACTTTTCCTACTAACGTTGGCTTTTCAAGGTTAGCAACGTTGAATGCAACAAAATCGTTGAGCACAGCGGTACTACTAATTCCGTGGAGTTGGCCTCCGGTAAAGGAAGTCGATACTTGTTCAATGTCGTTGGGGGAGTTAATTTTCCACATGAGGGTGGATGATTCTGCTCCACTTATGGAAAAATCGGTGATGTTTGAACTACCAACAACATTTGGATCTCGAAAAAGCAGAAAAGGGGAGGTTAGATTCAACTTTCTTCGTGCATTCACTTCGAGAAAATCTAGCCATCCTGACGAAGAGGGTGTTGGGCGAGAGTAGGAAACCGTAATGGTTAAAGGAGAGGTGGTGGCATTGAAACTTCCCGTATTATCGATAATGTTGGCCACTGTTGCCGTTTCGCTGGCGTCATTCACCGCATTATGATAGTTTACAATAAATGTATTGCCATTGGCTATGGCTTTAAAGTTGCTTGCGGAGGCCGAGCGTGCAGCCGTTCGTAACCTTACCCTTACAGGTGAGTTTATATCAATATCTGGGAAACTGAAAGAAAAGTCTCTGCTGCTATATATGTCAAAACCTTCTCCAAACCATGTTCGTCCTGAATTTATTAGGTTGGTGTCCTCAATTTCGTGGTAGGCGTAGTCTGCAAATGATGTTGTTGAAATGTTTGCCACTCCAGGATTTGTGGCGTTGATTACTTGTGATGCAGTTCCTTTTGAGTCGGTGAGGTAGTAATAAGTATAGTCGGAATAGTCGTGCAGTTGGTGTGAAAATAGTTGTGTGGTTGAGTTGTAGGTCCAAGTCACCGGTCCCTCCACATAGAAAATAAAATAGTCGCCACTATTAAAAACGTTATCGGTTCCATTGGCAAAGTATACTGGTATTTGCTTCAAGTCAACAGGATAGTTGGCAGTAGGTGCTTTTGTTAGCATTTCTGCCTGGGAACCCCACAGGCTAACTTGGGATGGGTTCGAAAACCCCATTGCTTGCAAATCATCGTATGAAAGCCGAAAAACGCCGGTGGTCGGCACCTTTATCATTTGCCAATTTCCATTGGCAAGCACCGACTGGCTCGAACGTGAGGTCAGCCTCTGGCTACTTGCACTGGCAACCGGAGTAATACTTACCGAAATATTGCACGATAAAAGTTTCTCAATGCTACCACCTTTTCTTCTCAATGGCACAATGCTGACGCAAAGTTTGCTCTTCCCATTTTCTATTGCGATATAGCCTGTTGCTTCAAAGTCGGAAGATAGTTTTTGAGAAGCACCGACGTATTCAGCATAGTTATTTCCAGAAGCAACGGAAGTATTCTTTATTGTAACAACAACTTTTCCAGATAATTTTCCAAAAGGAGATGGCGATAAATAAAACAAGTGGGGAATAGAGTCGTTATATGGGAAATACATACCTTCGAATCGCGGAATCTTTGAGGATGCATTCGAAATAGTTTTGGTGTTTTGAGAATTTTGAACAATTTCGTCGAACCATCTAACTTGAATAGGAATTTCCGTATAAGTTGATTGGGCAAAGCTTGGTTTAACGATCGAGAAAAACAATATAATTGCTGTAATTAGGTACCTCATGGGAATAATTTTATGCAAATAAACAAAATCTTGGTATTTTAGCATACAACTTTACCTCATGAACAAACGCTTACTTTCCTATATTTATTATTGATGAGAGGCATAATGCATTCTATTTGGATATTGTTGATCGTTAGTTTTCTGATGCTTAGCAATGTGAGCATGGGGCAGGACTTCACGTTCGACCAGTTCTATGCAAATAGGATGCGCTTCAACCCTGCCTACGCAGGTTCGGAGTATTATAACCACGTTAGTGCAGTAACGCAGTATCAATATCCAGGATTAGGAAATCCTTATATTACCTATGGCGTGTCCTTCGACACCTATAGAGAGAGCATTCGAAGTGGGTTTGGATTGATGATTACCCGCGACGATCAAGGTGGCGGCTACCTTAGCCGTAACTATGCTGAATTTGCTTATTCGTATCAATTTAAAGTGTCGCATGCAGTGGTTATTCGACCTGCATTACAACTGGGTGTTGGGTATTATCAGGTTGATCCCCGCGGCTTGCACTTCCCTGATATGTATGACAATATGGGAGGTATTGCAAACTCCAATGATTATGTGGCTCAAACCAGCATGCTTTATGATTTTGCCGCTGGAGCGATAATGTCCTATCATCGTTTTTTTGCCGGAGTTGCCGTTCATCACATGCTAGAGCCTGTTGAATTCAATACAGCCGTCGGTGGATTTGTCCTCCCTCGAAGAATCACCATTCATGCCGGTAGTGAAATTCCGATTGAGAGCGGGAGCCGATTTCGATACCGAAAAAAGTATGGGCATACGCGCATTGGTCGCGTTTCGGCTTATCCTACTGCAGTTATCGAAATACAGGATGGTCAAACACGCGCCCAGCTGGGAGGACTTTTAGCCATGGAGTCTGCTTATGTGGGCGGTTACATTCGAAAAACATTTCCCAACGGTGATTTTCGCACCACCTTTATTTTTGGAATCTATTCAGACAGCTATAACTTTGGCTACAGCTTCGATCTGGGCTCTCTAAATGGGAAAATATTTGGCTTTAACTCTAGCATTCACGAGGTAACCTTAACCTTGAAAATGGAGTATAAAAAGCAGAAAAGAAAATTTTGGTGGCAGCGTAAAGCAATATTTGGACCAGAATTTTAGTTATTGTTGAAAAATAATTGCTAATATATTCCTTGCTACTTGTTATTATTTTTTAAATTTGAGCGGTGTTGTAAGATTAACCTCCAAGCATCTAAAATTGTTACCTATGAAATTCAGGTTTAGTTTTCTACCTCTTTTTGCCGGTTCTATGTTAATGGTTTCTGGCTGTGGAATCCTCGGTGGTGGGGGCAGTAGCGAAACATCTCCTACTACTGGTTGGCGATACAATAGCTACGATAATGGTGGATTTGAAGTTAAAACTAACTACCAACAAGAGGCGGGTCCTGGCCTTGTATTTATTGAGGGAGGTACCTTTACCATGGGAAGGGTAGAGCAAGACGTAATGTACGATTGGAATAATATGCCACGTCGGGTTACCGTTGCCTCTTTCTATATGGACCAGACTGAAGTTAGGAATGTGGACTACAGGGAATATCTCCATTGGATTCGTCGTGTGCTGGTTTCCTATCCTCAGGTATATCGCAATGCTTTGCCCGATACGCTTTGCTGGAGAACCAAAATGGGATTCAATGACCCATATGTTGAAACCTATTTCCGTCACCCTGCATATAATGAATACCCTGTAGTTGGTGTTAACTGGTTGCAAGCCGAAGATTATTGCAAATGGCGTACTGACCGTGTGAATGAGCAGCTCCTTGTGGACGCTGGAATTCTTGAATTTTCGCTTGATCAGAAGGATGCCGACAACTTTAATACAGAGGCTTACCTTGCTGGCTTATACGTTGGTACAGTTAAAAGAAACTTACCTAGTCTTGACCCCAACGCTAAGGAGGGTCGTCCTGTAACTTTTGAGGATGGAATTCTTCTTCCACGGTATCGCCTTCCAACCGAGGCAGAGTGGGAATATGCTGCTCTTGGTTTGATTGGTAACACATATGAAGAACGCCTTACCGATAGAAAGTTATATCCTTGGAATGGTCATAACGTTAGGAACTCGGACGTGAAGTATCGTGGTCAGATGATGGCTAACTTTCGCAGAGGTCGTGGTGACTATATGGGAACCGCCGGTTCTTTGAACGATAATGCCTCCATTCCTGCTCCTGTTAAATCATACTGGCCCAACGATTTTGGTCTTTACAACATGGCCGGTAACGTAAATGAGTGGGTACTAGATGTATACCGTCCACTATCGTTTCAGGATGTTGATGAATTCCGTCCTTTTAGAGGTAACGTTTTTAAGGAGGTTAAGCGTGATGAGGAGGGCCGAATTGTGGAAAAGGATAGCATTGGACGCTTGATTTACCAAAATGTTAAACCTGAAGAAGTTGCTGGTAGAACCAACTATAACAAGGCAGATTACCGTAATTACCTTGATGGAGATTTGGCTTCTAGCATCGACTATGAAAGTATAAACGATATGACTCAGCCAGAAGATTCTGGGTCTTCAAGAATGTACTATCAAGGTGTTTCTAGGTCAAAAAATAAACCTAACGATGGTATGGCTTCTCTGATTAATGACCATGTTAGAGTTTATAAAGGTGGTTCATGGAAAGACAGAGCTTACTGGTTAATTCCCGGTACTCGTCGTTATCTGAATGAGAAATCTTCTACTGACGACCTCGGTTTCCGTTGTGCAATGGAGAGCGTAGGTAGCCCGTCAGGTAAAGGAGGTAAAAATAAAAAATAGAATCTGAATAGGTTGAAAGATAAAATAGACCCCATTTGTAATGGGGTCTTTTACTTTGGGAACATGGAGAATATTGAAAAAATATACAGTTTCTTAGTAAATGGAGGTAAAGCTGTTATCGATAGCCGATTGGTTGAGGAGGGTGATGTTTTTTTTGCTCTGAAAGGTGAAACCGTAGATGGAAATCTCTTTGCCAAGGAGGCACTTGCAAAGGGAGCTGCCATTGCAGTTATTGACAATCCTTCACAAGCAGCAGAAGGTGCAATATTAGTTCCCGATTCACTCAAATGCCTTCAGCGGGTTGCGCATTATCATCGCAAGCAACTAGGTATACCAGTATTAGCAATTACTGGGAGCAATGGGAAAACAACAACCAAAGAGTTGCTTAGCGCTGTGCTGAGCAAGAAATTCTTTGTTACTTTTACCAAGGGAAATTTAAACAACCATATAGGTGTACCGCTCACCATTCTTTCATTTGACCGCAATAGTGAGTTTGGCGTTGTGGAGATGGGGGCCAACCATAAACGTGAGATCGGTGAACTAGCTGAGATTGCCGAGCCCGATTATGGCATTATTACCAATATTGGAAAAGCCCATTTGGAAGGTTTTGGCTCGGTTGAAGGGATTATGGAAGGGAAAGGTGAACTCTACGACTTTTTAAGTAGACACGGCGGCCTCGCCTTTTACAATGCTGATAGCACTCTTTTATCCAAAATGGTTAGTACCCGCACAAAAATGAGAACTTTGCCATATTCAAAGGAAGTATTAGGTGCAACTGTGGTGGATTCACCCGCAGAATCACCCTATCTTTGTGTTGAGATTGAGGATATTGGCTTGGTAAATACTCATCTCTTTGGCGATTATAATGTGGAGAATATACTTGCCGCCGCTTCAGTAGGACGCTACTTTGGCATTGCAAATAGAATGATTAAGGAGGCGATTGAGGGTTTTGTACCGAGCAATAATCGGTCACAAATTGCCAAAACAGCTCACAACATAGTATTGCTCGATTGTTATAATGCAAATCCTTCAAGCATGCGTTCGGCACTTGCTGGAGTGGTACAAGTCGATCATCCAAGCAAGGTTGCTATTTTGGGAGATATGCTTGAATTAGGTAATTTCTCCTTGGCAGAACATAAGGAGATGGTTGAACTTGCTCTGCAATGTGGGTTTCAAAAGATTCTCCTAGTGGGGCCAATGTTTACAAAAGCTTCTGAAGGTATTTCCCTTCTAAGCTTTAATAGTTACAAGGAGTTGGAGAAACATTTGGAGGAGATGCCCGTTATTAACTCATTTGTATTAGTAAAAGGTTCTAGAGGAATTCAACTGGAGCGTATATTTGATAAACTTTAAAATATTGTAATGGAACACGGTAATAGAACGATGGATCCCCTGGTGGGTAGGTTGATGGGTTTGCGCTACAAGTCTCACCCTTGGCATGGAATAAGTTTGGGGAAGACAGCTCCGAATGTTGTTGCCGCTTTCATTGAGATGGTGCCAACCGATACGGTTAAGTATGAAGTCGATAAGGTTACTGGTTACTTAAGGATTGATAGACCTCAAAAATACTCAAATGTAATTCCAGCCCTCTATGGATTTTTGCCACAAACATACTGTGGTGATTCAGTGGCTCAACTTAGTCGGGAACGTTTAAACAATGAAAAGATAAATGGAGATGGTGATCCTCTTGATGTTTGCATCCTAACTGAGAAAGTGATTACTCACGGCGATATAATCGTAGATGCAAAACCTATTGGTGGTTTTCGTATGATTGATGGTGATGAAGCAGACGATAAGATAATTGCCGTTCTTAACAATGATGCAGTTTACGGCAGCTACACCGATATTCAGGATGTTCCAACATTGGTTATCGATAGGTTACGCCATTACTTCCTTACTTACAAGGATCTGCCAGGCGAAAAGCGCAATTGTGAAATCACCCATGTCTATGGAATTGAGGAGGCTCATGAAGTAATTCGAAGGGCAATGGAGGACTATACTAAGCGGTTCAGTAACTTGGAATCGATGCTCTACCTCTAGGAGTTGTCGTCACAACAACTAAATAAAAGAGGTCGCATCATAGAATGCGGCCTCTTTTATTTTGGAGTATACATACCTTTTAAGGGAGAACCCTAGATGTAAAGGTAGCGTTTGATTTTTTGTGTAGGTGTTTTTTCAAATGGCTCAGATTGAATTACAACAACTGAAAGCCGTGATGAACGATTTACCTGATTGTTGACGTAGGCCTGAAGTTCAGCAAGCACTTCATCAACTTTTCTCTCCATTTCCTGCTGGAAATTTGCTGCAGCCATCTTCATTTCCTGATATTTCTGCTCAAACTCCATCTGATTTAGATTAACCTTGGCAATCAACTTTCCCTTCATTTCGTAAACAAGCGAATCCATTACCAGCTGATGTCGATTAAGGATGGCCTCAATATCTTCTGGGTAGATGTTCTCTCCATTGGGACCAAGAATTATATTTTTTAATCTACCGCAAATATATAGGTAGCCATTGGGCTGTAACTTTCCAAGGTCCCCAGTCTTCAACCAGCCTTCAGGGGTAATCAACTCATTGGTAAGCTCTGGTAATTTGTAATACCCCTTCATAATATTCCTTCCTCTAGCCCATATCTCACCAATTCCAGTTTTGGGATCAGGATTGCTGATCTTAATCTCTTGGTTTTGGACGACTTTTCCGGTAGAAAATAGCTTTGTTTCGCGAGGTGGTGAGCCGGCTATTAGCGGTGCCGCTTCGGTCATGCCGTAGCCAATGGAGTAGGGGAATTTGGCTTCCTTTAAAAATTGTTCAGTTTTGCCATCAAGCTTAGCTCCTCCAACGCCAAAAAATCTAATTCTACCGCCAAATTTTTGTTTCAACTCTTTGCCTGCCAAACGGTGCATTAGTTTTCGTCCAAGTATTGTGCTGTAGAGTGTCCGCTTCAAACGGCTATCGGTAAGCTTTGGCTTAATACCATTCTTAAAAATCTTCTCCATAATCAGTGGAACCGTAAGCATGGTAGTGGGTCTAATCTCTGCCATTGCTGGAATTAGGGTCGATGCTGTGGGTGGCTTGCTCAAATAGTGTATGGTTGAACCAGCTACCATTGGTAACAAAAGACCGATGGTAAACTCATAAGCATGAGCTAATGGCAATACCGAGAGGAAAACATCATCGATGTTAATATCCTGAACCGTAAAGCACCCACTGGTATTGTGGATAAAGTTGTCATGCGTAAGCATTACTCCTTTAGGGGTACCTGTTGTTCCAGATGTATAGATGATAGAGGCAATATCGGAGGGTAAAACTTGCTTCTCTACTGTTTTTGTTCCGACGAGAGAGGTGTGCCTAACGATCTCACATTCAGTAATTTCAAAAATTGAAAGTGGTAAGGTTTTGTCAATCTTGGGTAGCTGCTTAGTAGAAACTATAATTCCCTTGGCTTCTGAATGATTCGTGAGAAGCGAAACTTCATCGGATGTAAAATCTGGCAGAATGGGTACCGCTGTGGCATCGCTTAGGATTACTGCAAAGTAGGCAATTGGCCAAAATGGATTATTTTCGGAGAGAATTACAACTTTATCATTTTTACCTATTCCCGTTTCCCTTATTTTTTCAGCAAGATTGAGTGTCAACCTTTTTGCTTCAGAGTAAGTTATGCTAAGCCCTTGGTCGTTATTCAAAAATGGCTTGTCAGCAAACTTGTTTGATGAGAATAGGAAGGCTTCTTTTAGGTTTGAGAAAGTTAAGGCTTGCATAGGCTAAATGAAAAGTAATTTTACTAATTGTAGACCTAAAAGTTCGCTATTTATTGAAGTAATTGATGGATGAAAATGTTTTTTTCTTTTTCAGGAAGAAGTCATATACGATACTTCCTCTAAAAATTTGCTTATGAAGGGTATTGCGCCTCGGATGGGCAAGTTCTTTTCTAAGCCTTTTATAGTAAATGGAATGCTTGTAAAAATCCCAGTAGGCCTTGATTATAGCAGTAAAGAAGCCAACCTTACCTGTTAATAGGAAAACCATGGCCGAGGCCATATCCATAAAAATACGGAAGAATAGGGTGGTTACTAAAAGACCAGATGGTAGGTTCTTTACTAAAAGTATGAGGTTGTTTCTATAGTTAAAGAAAAGTTTTCGAGGATTGTTGTTGGGAAGTGTGCCTCCACCGACATGATATACAGTAGAATCTGGCACAAACATTATAGAATATCCCAGATTTTTCAGCCTCCAGCATAGATCAATCTCCTCCATGTGGGCAAAAAAGAACTCGTCGAACCCACCAGCTTCCTTAAATGTGGAAGCTCGAACCATCATACAGGCACCCGTTGCCCAAAAGATTTCGCATTGGGTATTGTATTGCCCATTGTCCTGTTCAACCTTGCTAAGTATTCTTCCACGGCAGAATGGGAAGCCAAACCTATCGATAAATCCACCAGCTGCGCCCGCATATTCAAAGTAGGTAGGGTGGTCGTATGATAGAATTTTTGGCATACAAGCAGCTACCTCTGGCCGCTGGTCCATCAGCGCAAGCATTGGCTCAAGCCATCCTTCAGTTGGATTAACGTCTGAGTTTAGGATGAGGTAGTACTCTGCTTCAACTTCCCGAAGGGCTTTGTTATAACCACCCGTGAATCCATAATTCTTGTCCAGCTCAATTGTTTTTACCTCAGGATAGGTGGCTTTTAACCAGGCTACTGATTCGTCGGATGAGCCATTGTCGGCCACAACAACTTCTACACCCGGAATATTCGCGGTTCGGACAACTTCCGGGAAGAATTTCTTGAGAAACGAAATTCCATTCCAATTAAGTATTACTATTGACAGCTTTTCCATGGCTTTAGGTTGCAGTTGGACGTTTATGCTTCCACCGACGATGCGACCAGAGCCAGTATTCCGGTTGCTGACGGATAATTCTTTCAAGTATTCTTACGTGTTGTTCTGTTATTTCAAATGGTTTTGTATCCTTAGAGTTTTCAGATACAGGGATGGCCTCAACGTTGTATTTGCCTCTTTTTATTTTCTGAATATGAAGAAAGACAACGGGATACCCCATCTTTTGAGCAATTCGCTCAACTCCAGTAAATACCCCTGTTTCCTGATTCAAAAAGGTGGTCCAGTAATGAATTTGGCTCTCTGTGGGTGATTGGTCGGCAACGAATAAGGAGAGAGTAGGCTGATTCTGTGCATGGTATCGAATGAGGGTTCTTACCGTATCCTCCATAGAAACCGCTTTTACACCGAACCGTTCCCTTGTTTCAATGAAAAAATTATCGAAGTATTTGTTGGTTAGTGGTTTATAAATTCCAAATACCTGAAAACTAGATTTTTGTTGATAGATAGAAAGTACCTCCCAGTTGCTATAGTGCCCCGTAACGCAAATTATGCTTTTACCTTGCTTACGGTAGTTCTCCATGATTTCAGGGTTGGAGAAGGAGACGATCTTTTTCATTTTCTTCTCACTGATGTGTCTAAGTATGGCCGATTCAAGCGTTAAGTCACACAAATGGTGGTAAAATTTTTTCTCAATGGCTCGTAGTTCTACCTTGCTTTTCTCGGGGAATGAGTTGGCCAAGTTGTTGCGTACCACCTTTATTCTATAGCCCGCAACATAGTATACAATCAAGAAAAGAAAGTCGGAAATGGCATAGAGTACTCTCAATGGTAGAAGACCAAGTATCCATGTTAATGCGAAAAACAACCAAAAAGCAATTCTCACGATAAGTAGTTTTGTGCCTGCAGCAAGTTAAATATTCGTAGTTAGTTTCAAAAGATCGCCACTAAATAGTTTTTGTACTGCCAGTATTTAGCTTAAATTTCTGCGAAGAAGCCTTGAATCTTTGCAAGAGACTCCTTAAATACGTTGGCGTTTGCAGCAATAATTTGTTTGTTGAATATATAATTATTTCCCCCACTAAAATCACTTACTTTTCCACCTGCCTGCTCAACAATGAAAGCTCCAGCTGCAACATCCCATGGTTGAAGACTATACTCATAAAAAAGTTCAAACCTACCTGCTGCTACATAAACTAAGTCTGTGGCTGCTGATCCCAATCTGCGGATGCCGTGCGATTCTTGCATGAAAAATTCAAGAGAATCTTGGTAGGACTTCATCTTTGAAAAGTCGTAGTAAGGAAATCCCGTTGCAACGAGGCTTTCGTTGATGGTAGTTGCAGCCGATACCTTAATTTCTTTTCCATTGAGGTAGGCGCCACTGCCTTTCCATGCATAGAAGCACTCGTTGAGCGAGCATTCCAGCACCACGCCAACCACCACGCTATTCTCGTGCATGAGCGCCACACTTATTGCATAAGGTGAAATGCCGTGAACAAAATTGGTCGTTCCGTCTAGTGGGTCGATAATCCATTGATATTCTGCATTTACATGCTCCACAGTACCCTCTTCGGCTAAGAAAGAGGCTTCAGGCATAATTTCGTGCAGCCCTTTCACCAGCATCTTTTCAGAGGATTTATCAACATATGACACAAAGTCATGTAGGCCTTTAACCTCCACCTTGCTCATGGTGAAAGTTGCTTTTTCCCTTTGGATAAACTGGCTTACTTCTTCTTCAAGGGTGATAACTTGGCGGCAAATGGATTCAAAGTTCATGGTCTTGTTATTTCGATGGTTGCAGTTCCAATATTGGTGGTTCCAATGAGCTTGGCGGGAACAATGGTGTTTGCCATGTTTTTAATAAATGGGGCTTCAACAAGAATGTAATTTTCGGTATAGCCAAGCATTTGGTCTCCCTTACGTCGTGCTTCAAACAGCACGTTAACTGCTCGTCCAAGGTTGTCTTGGTAAAACTGCCGATGCAGCTTGTCAGAAAGATTTTGGAGCAGGTGTGTCCTTCGGCTAATTTCGGTTGAGGAAACCCTCTCGGGCATTAACTCTGCTGGGGTATTGGGCCTTACCGAATATGGGAAAATATGCAGAAAAGAGACGTTTAACATTTCAAGGAGGTTGTAGCTGTCCATGAAGTCGGCGATACTCTCTCCCGGAAATCCTACTATTACGTCGATTCCAATAAATGCCTCTGGAATTGCACTTTTAATTTCCAAAATCTTTGCCGCGAATTGCTCCCGAGTATATCGGCGCCTCATGGCCTTTAGTATATTGTTGGAACCTGACTGTAGTGGAATATGAAAGTGAGGTAAAAATTTTGAGGATTGGGCAACGTGGCCTATAATTTCTGATGTTAACAAATTTGG
Source organism: Williamwhitmania sp. (assembly GCA_035529935.1). Taxonomy (NCBI): domain Bacteria; kingdom Pseudomonadati; phylum Bacteroidota; class Bacteroidia; order Bacteroidales; family Williamwhitmaniaceae; genus Williamwhitmania; species Williamwhitmania sp. The sequence continues at coordinate 54,266 of DATKVT010000198.1, forward strand.
CTCAATTGAGCTAATCCTATACCTCTCAATGCCATCAACTATTTCAAGTTCTTGGATAAGATTCAGAAAGGTCTCGCTGGTTGTTTGGCCAAAATCTCCAATGTTGACTCCAGTAAGAATGATTTCTTTAACTCCTCTTGTCGCAATCGCCATAGCCTCACTGACAATCTGTGCTATGGGTAAATTCCTGCTTTTCCCTCGGGCAAGAGGAATGGTACAGTAACTACAGTGGTAGTTGCATCCGTCTTGAACCTTAAGGAACGATCGGGTGCGATCGGCGGAAGAGTATGCTGGGAAAATGGTCTCAACTGTTTCTATGTTGCAGCTGTATATGTCAGTGTTACCACTATTATTTGAATTAAGTAGGTGAAATATGTTCCCCTTTTCTGAGGCTCCAACTACTATATTTACCCCTTCAATGGCCGCTAATTCGTTGGGGTTGAGCTGAGCGTAGCATCCGGTAACCACTACCTTGGCGTTGGGCGATTGGCTGATTAGTTTTCTAATAGCTTGGCGGCATTTCTTGTCAGCATGTTCAGTTACCGAGCAGGTGTTGATAACATATACCTCGGCGATAGAGGAGGGAGGCACGCGACGATATCCATTCTCCTCAAATTCCCTTGCAATGGTTGAGGATTCTGAAAAATTCAGTTTGCAGCCAAGCGTGATAAAAGCCACCCTTTTATTTGGGTTAGAAGCCATTCAGTAATACAAATTGATACAGGGTGACAAATGTACTACTTTTTTAGTCGTTCAATTTTAGCATTTAGCTTATTCTTGTCCTTCTTAAACTCTTTATAGAGCTTTTTAGCAATACCGTCGGATACACCAATGGTGGGAACAATTATGTTTTTGGAACCTAACCATCCTGAAACCGACAAAAAAAGTTGGGTGGCAGGAACTATAACATCGGCTCGGTCCGGATTCAGACCAAGGTCGGAAACACGCTCTTCGTAGGTGAGTTGGGTTAACTTTTTAAAAAGACTTTTTAGCTCCAAGGGGTCGATGATGTTTTGATCTTTTTTGCCCAGCATTCGGCTAATCTTATTTATATTACCACCTGAACCGATAATGTCGACCTGTCCAAAGTCAGCTTTAATCTCTTTTACCCAAGCTTCCAGAATGTTCCATTTTTCTTTAGGAACTTGCTTATTCAAGAGCCTTAGCGTTCCAATGTTAAATGATCTTGAACGTTTGACTTTTTTATCAATAAAAAGGGAAAGTTCCGTGCTTCCACCACCAACATCCATGTATAGGTATGGCTTGGCGTTGATAACTTTATCGGTGATTTGGTTTGAGTAGATAATCTTCGCCTCTTCTTTTCCGTCTATTATCTCAATCTCAACCCCGCTCTCAATCAATATGCGTTGGGCAATTTCTTCTCCATTTTGGGCTTCACGCATGGCGGAGGTGGCACAGGCTCGGTATGCCTCAACCTCATTTACCAACATAAGGTGCTTAAAGGCTAGCATTAATCTCGTTAGACGATCTGCGTTTCTATCGCTTATCCTATGCACGGTAAAGGCATCCTCTCCAAGTCTAACCGGCATGCGGATTAAAGCAGATTTTTTAAATTCTGTTTTCCCTTTATTTTCAACTACATTGGTAAATAGCAGACGAACTGCATTTGAGCCAATGTCTATTGCGGCAAATTTGTGTATTTCCAATATTTCTCAGTTTTTTTAGTCCTCTGAAATATGCCTATAATACTTGCGTAGCTCTAATTGTGATCGAAAAGGCGGTCGGTTGTCGCTGCCTTTATAGCTATTGGTCTGGTTCTCATCAATGATTCTTGCTTTCTGATTATCCATCAAACCATAAAGTACAACAGTTTTAAGTTCATCTTTTAGGCGTGGATCAAAAATAGGGGCTGCAACCTCCACTCTACGGTCGAGGTTTCTACTCATCCAGTCTGCGGAGGATATGTAGCACAGCTCGTTACCGTTATTAGCAAAAATGAGGATTCTTGAGTGCTCTAAAAATCTGTCTATAATGGAAACAACTTCAATGTTTTCGCTCAGGCCTGGTAGGTTTGGTATTAGCGCACAGACACCCCTAACGACCAACCTTATTTTCACCCCTGCATTATTGGCTTCATACAGCTTATCTATAATGACCTCGTCAACTAAGTTGTTTATTTTGCCAAGGATATAGGCTGGTTTTCCCTCCATGGCATTCTCAATTTCTTTGTCTACAAGAGACAAAAGTCGCTTACGCATGTGGTTTGGAGATACCAGCAAGTGCCTGTATGGTAGCACTCGGTATGGATGTTCCAGAAAGGTGAAAACCCGCTCAACCTCCGAAGTTATTCGCCCATCAGAGGTAAGCAAGGTGATATCGGTATAGACATTGGCGTTTCCTTCGTGAAAGTTTCCTGTGCTCACCGATGCATAGCGCATGAGTTTGTTGCCTTCCTGGCGGGTAATAAGGGTCATCTTACAATGCACCTTCAGTGCTGCCACGCCAAAAAGCACGTTTACGCCCGCCTCCTCCATTTTTTCGGACCAATAAATATTTGATTTTTCGTCGAAACGAGCCTTGAGCTCTACCATGGCGGTCACCTCTTTCCCGTTTTGTGCAGCGTTAATCAATGCACTAATAACTTTCGACTCGGTAGCTACTCGGTACAGCGTTATCTTTATTGACTTTACTTCCGGGTCAATGGCTGCCTCTTTCAGCAATCGAATGTAGTAGGAGAAGTTATGGTAGGGATAATGGAGCAGTAGATCCCTCTCTTTCATTACTTGTAGAATGGACTTATTCTTGTCTAAAACAGGAATAGGAACGGACTTAAGCGGCTCATATACCAAACTCTTTTTCCCAAGATTCGGGAATTTAAGGAAGTCTTTAAAGTTATGGTATCTACCTCCAGCAATTACCATG
>DATKVT010000199.1 GCA_035529935.1 Williamwhitmania sp.
TAAATCCAAACATTCGACCTTGTTCTTCGGCCATGGCCAGCATCTCTTTCTCTGCCCGATGAGCCTTGGGTTTTAGTCCGTAGGTGTTGTAAACAAAGGCGTTTCCCAGAATGTGGTCCACGTGGCAGTGAGTATTTAGCAGCAAGATTGGCTTAAGGTTATTGTCTGCAATAAACGATTCCAACTCATGCTTTTCTTCTGCTGAGTAGCAGCCAGGGTCGATAATGGCGCACTCCTTGGTTTCATCGTAAAGCACGTAGGTATTTTGCTGAAAGGGGTTGAAAATAAATCGTTTAATAGTTATCATAGGATTGGATATTTAGCCATCAGTTCCTTTAAGCAAAGGAACAAAGATGAATGTTCCGTGTTCAGATATCTTGACCTCTCCCGCGATTTTTTCTACAAGTATCATTGTTTGGCTTTTGGAGTCGCCAACGGGAATAACCATTCTGCCATCCTCTGCCAGCTGCTCCACCAGTTCCTTTGGTATTTCGGGTGCTCCCGCGGTAACCAAGATGCGGTGGAATGGTCCATAAGCAGGTTTTCCTTTATACCCATCGCCAAAGAAGAAGTGAGGCTTGTATCCCATTTGGCCCAGGAGCACCTGTGACTTGGTGAAAAGTTCCCGTTGCCGTTCAATGGTAAATACTTTGGCTCCAAGTTCACAAAGGATGGCCGTTTGATAGCCGGAGCCAGTGCCAACCTCCAGCACTTTGTCGTGCTTGCCAATCTTGAGTAGTTCAGTTTGAAAGGCTACGGTGTAAGGCTGCGAAATGGTTTGTCCTGCACCAATAGGAAAAGCATTGTCGCGGTAGGCGAAATCGAGAAAGCTGCTCTCCATATAGTAGTGGCGAGGTACTGCATTTATTGCAGCCAGCACAGCTTCGTCATAAATTCCTTTGCGTCTTAGCTCCTCCGTTAATTTGAGCCGCAAACCCTTATGTCTGTATGTGTCAACTAGTTTTTGAGATACCATTTTTCATTTTCTATTAGCAAAGATAGCATCCATTCTTCATATTTTAACCTCTGACTTCGCCGATAAGAAAATGTTATTAACAAAGGAAGGTTGATAAGTAATGGTTCAGTATATGCATAAAAAGGCAATGAATGGTTAAGTTTGTGAGGTATGGAGGCAACAATGGTCAAAATAAGCGCCCTTGGTCATCGGGCCGAATTTGTATGGCTCAACGAGAGTCCTCTGCGAGAAAGCATTGAACTTTATGAGCCAGCTATGCTGCATGCCATTCCGGCATCGGAGCATTGCTTAGGAAGTGTGGTAATTGTTGGCCCAAGCGTTGGACTTCAGTATGCCGATTTGGCCAATCTTATTAGGCAGGGGCATTCCCTGTTTATCTATGATATTCTTTCTTTAACAGAGGAGGAGTTGGGAAAACTCTTCAGGCTAGCAGATGAGGCCGGAGTATTTATTTTCCCTCGATTGCCCCACCGAATGTGGGTGTCATCGGAAGAGAGGACAATGCCTTTAGTGGCCACCATTGAAGTTGGAATTGCAGAATCCAATAGTTCAGTTAGCTGGTTAAATCACTGCATAAACGCGATTGCAATGGCTGTTAGCTTAGTCCCTTTTGCCGTAAAACGGACTAGGTTTGTAAATGGCGATGGTATCGGGCACCACAGCCACTTCTTTGGGTGTCAGCTGGAGTTTGAAAATTCGTCTCTGGCATCGGTGAGCGTTTCAATAAATGGCGAAGACCAAGAGCATATAAGGGTTGTAGGACATGGTGGGGTATGCCAGTATTCAAGAGAAACCAGTGGTAGTGGCGGGCTATATCCTCTTTTGGCACAGGCCCAACTGGCGCAGTTTTTGGAAGCGATTGGACGAGGTGATGCTGCGCTATTGGCCCAAGAGGTTCAACAATCGCAACAAATTCTTCATATCTACCACGATTTAAAGGCTCGTTTCGTTCACGCATAAAGCAGAATTGCTACTTTTGTGTAAATACTCGTGGTTTGAAACGAAAGTTTATTCTTGCTAAATATCTCATTTACGACTTTTTGTCAGCGGCTTCGGCTTGGACTATTTTTTCCTACCTACAGCAGGAAAGGCTTGAGCATTCAATCGAGTCAATTTTTGATTTGGTTACCCCCAACTTCTTTTATACACTCATATTTATTCCCATATTTTGGCTGGTGCTTTATTCGCTGACCGGGTTTTACAACGATGTTTTTCGTCGATCGCGGCTGAGTGATTTTTTTCAGACTGCAGGCCAGTCACTAATGGGAGGCTTGCTCATATTCTTCCTGTTAATTCTAGGCGATTTTGCCGGAAGTGCTCGCAACTACTATGAAGCTTTTGGACTGCTTGTACTTTTGCACTTTTCGTTTACCTATATGCCGCGGTTGGTAATCACCTCCCTTATTACCGCTCAAATTCGGAAGCGGAGGCTTGGTTTCAACACCTTACTGGTTGGTGATGGTGCGGAAGCAATTGAACTATACAATGAAATTGAGAGCCTAAAAGCACCACAGGGACAGCTGTTTGTGGGTTATGTATCCACTTCTGGTAAGGAAAGCCCCATTTCGTCAATGCTTCCGTGTGTTGGAAACTTCAATAATTTGAGTGAGGTAATTGATCAACATGCAGTAGAAGAGGTTATTATTGCCCTTTCTCCCAGAGAGTCGCTGAAAATACAGCATGCTATAAACGACCTATACGGAAAAAATGTGCAGGTAAAAGTTATCCCCAGCCTTTATGATTTTCTTACCGGCAAGGTGCGGATGAGCTCCATTCTGGGGACTCCGCTTATCCTTGTTAACCATCGACTCATGCCCGCCTGGCAGGAGGTAGTTAAGTTGTTTCTCGACTTTGTGGTTGCCTTTGTTGCAGTTATTTTGCTCTTACCACCGGGGTTCGTGGTTGCCTTAATCATAAAAAGCACCTCCCGAGGTCCCATCTTTTTTAAGCAGGAGCGCATTGGGCGGTACGGAAGGCCGTTTATTCTGGTTAAGTTTCGAAGCATGTTTTCTAATTCGGAGGAAAATGGTCCTGCCCTTAGCAGCAAATCCGATAACCGGGTCACGCCATTTGGACGGTTTATGCGCAAAACTCGTCTGGATGAGTTGCCCAATTTTATTAATGTGCTGAAGGGGGATATGTCACTTGTTGGACCACGACCAGAGCGGCAATTCTACATCGACCAGATTGTGAGGAAGGCACCTTATTATCTTCACCTACAAAAGGTAAAGCCGGGTATCACCTCTTGGGGGCAGGTTAAGTATGGCTATGCCGAAAATGTGGACCAAATGATAGAGCGACTGAAGTACGATATTCTCTATCTGGAGAATATGACCCTTTTGGTCGACTTCAAAATCATTATATATACCCTTATTACAGTTTTCAGGGGAAGGGGTATATAGCACTATAATAAAGGTATCTCGAAAATTGGCAGGTATATTGGACCGCCTTGACCATGTACGCTTTTGTAGAGAAAGATGCTGGATATCGTAAATTTTCCCAACGAGATTTTGCTAAATTCATTTTCTAGCTCTTTAACTATATCAGCGTAACCATTCCCTTTTGGTCGTGCAAGGGTTAGGTGTGGTGCAAATGGCTTTAACTCTTCTGGAAATCCTACCTCTCTAACCAGCGTTTCAATGACTGCTGCCAGTACTTCTAAATTATCATTTTTTTCAACCCCTGCCCACAATACAGCTGGTGCATCGGGCCGGCCAAAGTTGCCAATTCCTGAAAGAGTAAGCATAAACGCTTTGTGACTACTCACAATAGCATTTATAGCATTGTAAATTTTGCTAACCTGTTCTGGAGTTGTGCTACCAAGAAAGCGGAGAGTGATATGGTAGTTGTGAGGTGAAACCCATTTTATTGGCTTACCACTAAGCCTTGCCTTCAACCCTGATACCAGATCAGTAAGCTGTTGATTTTCTTCAATCTTTACACCAATAAATGTCCTTAATGTTTCGGTGGTATTGCGATGAATCTCCATTTTTCATATATTTCTCCAAAACCAAAAGTAGAAAAGAATGGGAAGCGAGAAAACATTTGCCGTAGTTTTGGCTGGATGCGGAGTTTATGATGGTTCAGAAATTCATGAAGCCGTTATGACTTTATATGCCATAAGAAAGCATGGAGCTAAGTACAAAATATTTGCTCCTGATATAGCCCAGCATCATGTTGTTAACCACATTACTGGAGAGGAGATGGCTGAGCATCGTAATGTGCTAGTTGAATCGGCCCGTATTGCAAGGGGCGATATTGCTCCACTCAGCACTTTTGATCCTGCAACCGTTGATTGCATAATTTTCCCGGGAGGCTTTGGGGCTGCGAAAAATCTATCAACATTTGCCTTTGAGGGGAGCAACTGCAAGGTGAATCCACAGGTTGAGAGAGCTATTAAGTTGACTCACGGTGCAAAGAAACCAATAGGTGCCTTATGTATCGCTCCTGTAGTGGTTGCGCAGGTTCTCGACAATGTTCAACTAACCATTGGAAACGATAAGGATACGGTGTTTGCGCTAGAGAAAATGGGGGCTAACCATACCATTGCAAACCATGGGGAGGTTGTGGTAGATAAAAATAATCTTGTTTTTACTACTCCATGTTACATGCTAGACGCAACCATCGTAGATATTGCCGAAGGAGCCAATGCAATTGTTTTGGAGATGCTTAAACACATGAAATAGAGACACGATTTTCTGCTATAGTTGACCGCTTTCCATGAGTAGAATTAAACGATCTACCATCTTGTCGTCACCATCCTTATCGAACTTGGTTTTCAGGTTAGAGCCAACCATTCTTGCCATGGCTTGCCAGAAGAATGCATTAAATGGACCTTTAATTTGCCGAACGAGTTCGTAGGTGGTCTGTCCCGTTTCCCGGTCGATTAGCTTAACCAGCAGCTTGCCTTGTGAAATAGTTAAGTGGCGAAGCGGAGCCTCAAACTCCTTTTTCATCTCATCTTCCACCTGGTTTACGTATACCTTTTTCTCTCGCTCAGTTTTTAGCTTCAAAAAATTTGTATTCATCTCATAGAGCTTTTGCTTTGCCAACAAGGAGTATGGGTAAACCTTCTTAATGTTATAAATTAACTTTTGATATCGTCTGAAGTCGGCTTGGTTCTTGAATTTGTAGGGTGGGAAAATATATATGGGTTTTAGGGGAATATAAGGTAATGTATCCCTATCGACCACCATTTTAAGAACAAGGTACCCTACAAGCGAATCGTTTTTCGCTTGACCACTGGCTCCCTGAAAGAAAAGTGAGCAAATTGCGGTTAGGCTCACCATCTTAATTAACTTTAGCAGCATCTTAGCCAAACAATTATAGGTAATTTGTAAACGAGATATGTAGGGCAAATGTTTTGCTACAATCCATACAAATTTAGCACTAATAGTGAACCATTGGTTGGAAAAATGGTTGTGGTTTCCATTACGAGCACTCTGCTTTCTTTTTATCTTTGCAAAAATCCATCCTATGGACAAAAACAATAGAAAATATAGCAATAAGGAAATTACCGTTTATTGGCATCCATCTGAGTGCATTCATGCCTCTACCTGTTATTCGCAACTTATTTCGGTATTTAACCCGCGAAACCGTCCATGGATAAACATGGAGGGGGCATCTACAGATCGCATCATAAACATTGTAAAAGAATGCCCAACCCGGGCTTTGACTTTTAAGTGGAATGATCCAGAGAAGAATGAGCAAGAAAGTTCGGAAAAGTTGGTGGGAGAAGATGAGGAAAGGTCTATTCCTGAATTTAAGATTAATGAACCTATAAGGATACAGGTTATGACCAACGGCCCTCTCGTAATATCTGGCAGGTTTAAACTTTACGGTCAGAAAGGCATTGAGTTGAAAAGCATGCAGATGATTTCAATTTGCAGATGTGGTCATACCCATAATCCTCCCTTTTGCGACGGGACCCATTTTAAGGTAGGTTTTAACGGTTAATAGTGTAGCACTATGGAAGAAAGTAAAGATAAAGAGAAGGGTATTTCTGCCGAAATTAAAGTTCCAGGCCATGGCCCAATTAAGGTGTATGGCAACTTTGAGATATTCAAGGAGGGAAAGAAGCTAGAGTTTGATGGAGACTCCGTTGAGTTTTGCGGTTGTGGCCGTTCGGAAAACCTTCCCTTTTGCGACGGAACCCACAAAAAGGTTACCCGGGGTTAGAAAAAGTAAACTCCCGATTTCCGGGAGTTCGACACTGACTAATTTATTGTTTTGCTTGCTTAAAGGCAGCAATACTATCTTCAATTACCCACTCCCAAACAGTTGTCATCGTTAGCCCCATTTCCCTTACCTGTTGGGGTATAATACTGTTTTTACTCATTCCAGGGGTAGTGTTCATCTCCAGCAGGTAGAGCTTTTCGTGGCTGTAAATAAAGTCGACCCGAACAATTCCTCTGCAACCAAACCAGCGGTAAAGTTTATAGGCCGTCTGCTGAACGAGTTCGGTAACTTCCTTGGAGATTCTAGCGGGGGTGATTTCATCGCACATACCCGGAGTGTATTTTGCCTCGTAGTCGAAAAACTCTTTCTTGCTAGCAATTTCGGTAACGGGCATAATGAGCTCATGATTCTCTGACTTGTAAATGCCGCAGGTAAGCTCAATGCCTGCAAGAAACTCTTCAACCAAAACCTCTTCGTCCTCGGCAAATGCTTCTTGTAAAGCGCTGGGTAGCATATCTTCCGATTTGACCTTAGTAACCCCAAAGCTGCTGCCACTTTGATTGGGCTTTACAAAGCAGGGTAAGCCAACTGCCTCTATTATTTTGTCAATAGCCACTGGTTCTTCTCGTTTTACAAGTATATGGCGAGCAAGGTTTATTCCAGTCTCACGCGCATAGGTTTTGGTGGCATACTTATTAAAGGTGATGGCTGAGGTTCCAACTCCACAGGTGGTATATGGAATACCTGCTAGTTCAAAGTAGGACTGTAGAATTCCATTTTCACCTGGGGTTCCATGAATGGCTATAAGCGCACAGTCAAACAGTATCTTATGGCCATCGAGCTTTAGGCTAAAGTCATTTTTATCGATGTGATGCTCATTGCCGTGAGAATCGGTCATATACCACTTATGGCCCTTAACCGTTATAGTGTAGGGGATATACTTTTCAGGAGTAAGAACCTCGCTAATTTGAGCCGCACTTTGTACAGAAATTACCCATTCTGAGGAGTCTCCACCAGCCATTATGGCAATGTTTCTTTTCATCCGTCATGAAATTTTAGGTAGGAAAGTTATTAAAAAAAAGGTGCGATTGCGCACCTTCTAAACGAAATACCGCTCCATTTGCAATGTTTTGCCCAACCACCTAGCTTTGTTTGGGTTACCCTTTACATATCTTCGTTAGAAAGGTCTCTTGAGGAAACGTAGGTCCTCCACTTTTCAATAACTTCCTGCATATCGGCAGGTATTTCGGAGGTGAATAGCATCGCCTCTTTTGTGGTGGGATGCACAAAGCCTAAAGTTTGAGCATGAAGTGCGTGACGTGGAAGCAACTTAAAGCAATTATTTATAAACTGCTTGTATTTGGTAAAGGTTGTTCCTTTCAGAATTTCGTTGCCACCATACTTTTCATCATTAAAAAGAGGATGCCCAATGTGTTGGAAATGCGCTCTAATCTGATGAGTTCTTCCCGTTTCTAACCTGCATTCTACCAGATTAACATAGCCTAAACGTTCCAAAACTGTATAGTGGGTTATGGCCTCCTTGCCATGGCTTTCGTCGGTGAAAACGGCCATTTTCTGTCTATCGTAAAGACTTCTGCCTATATTGCCAACAATGGTTCCGGAGTCTTGAGCCAAGTCACCCCAAACCAGAGCAATATAGGTTCGTTTAGAGGTGTGGTTAAAAAATTGTTTGGCCAGCATATTGTGGGCAAGTTCATTCTTGGCAACCACCAGTAGTCCAGATGTATTTTTGTCGATACGGTGGACCAGCCCTGGTCTAACCTCGCCGTTTTGGTAGGTCGGTAGGTCTTTAAAGTGGTAGACAAGCGCGTTTACCAACGTTCCCGTCCAGTTGCCATGACCGGGATGCACAACCATTCCGGCGGGTTTGTTTACCACCAACAAGTCGCTGTCTTCATAGGTGATGTTAAGAGGAATATTCTCTGGAATTAATTCGGTATCCCTAGGCGGGTAGGGCATTACGATAGAAATAAGGTCGAGTGGTTTTACCTTATAGTTTGATTTAACCGCCTTGCCGTTGACCAGAATGTTTCCCGCGTCAGCGGCATTTTGAACTCTATTTCGTGAGACGTTTTCAATTTTCTGGGATAGGAACTTATCTACCCTCAAAAGTGATTGTCCTTTGTCCACAACGAACCTGAAGTGTTCGTAGAGTTCCTGCTGCTCTTCGTTCCCCCCCTCCAAGAACTCTTCGTTCTCCTCCATGTCTGCCATAGGTTTCTATCGTGAAATAATGAGTTTTTTGGTTGTAACTCCATTTTTAGTTCGAACTCGAACCAAGTATAGGCCGTTAGGCAATTCTACAATGCTTGATTGCTGATTGGCAGTAAGCTGCTTGACGAGTTTTCCAGCCATGTCGAAAACCATAACTGGGATTGGTGCCTCGTCCTGTCCAACTTTTACCATTACGGCATCGGTGGCTGGGTTTGGAAAAATCGCCATACTTTCAGTAGATTGAATAGGTACAACATCCGTTGTTGGACCAATGTCTACACCAAAAACAGGTCTTAGCATTAGCGTTCCATCTAGGCTTGAATTGATCCAATTTCCAGTAAGGTTATAAAATAGTTTACTCTGGCTGTTGATATTTCTGTCGAAGCCAACGTTCAGCATGTCGGCTGTAACCTGTTTCCATCCAACGTAGAAGGTACCATCAATGAACTGTGCATTGCCTAACTTGATGTAGGCAAACTTGTTAAGCGAGTCTGTGTAAATTGGTGTTTCACCTTGTTGGCTGTATATTTCATTTCCTGGTATTCCGTTATTGTCGGACCAAACCTTAAGGTAAAATTGAAGAGGTGCGGCGGTAGGATCCTTAAGAGTTCGATTAAAGTAGATGTATATTCCGCGAAGGGTGTCTGCTTTTAGTGGAGTAAACTTGAGGGCAACCATGGCATTTTCGGCTCCCTCGCCATAAACTCCATAGCCATTTTCGGCGCTACCGTCATCGTAGGCATAGTAGTTTTTGAACACCTGCTGGCGAGTAATGGTGTCGTTCCACCTAAAGATCTTTCGGTCGGCTGCAATATCGGTCAGCAGGTATGCCTTGACTTTGAATTCTGCTGAATCGGCATCTGGAGAGGTTAGGGAATAATTGAATAATCGCTGAAAGATGGTCGATTGCAAGGGGTAAATATTCTCGGCACCTCCAGAAAAGGAGTAGGTAGATTGGCTAAGTTCGTTCGTAATTTCAAATAGCCGAGTAACGTTCCAAACGGTGTTTCCCAAATTTTGGTAAATAGTTGTAAGCGTATCGGGCTGAGGGTAGACAACTGAATTGTCTCCTTGCGTAAAATGAGGCCAGGGTATTGACTCGTAGTTCTGAAGAAGCGAGCCAAGTGGTTGCGAGAATGCAACGTCGTTGAGAAGCGTATCGTTGACTGTTCTACCGCTGTTAAGATAAACCATGTCAATATTCCACTGGTCGGCATTCCCTTGAAACCCTTTTAAAAAAGAGTTGTCTACAAATGAACCAATATTGTAATACTTAATGCTGAAACTGTCGGTTAAAAAGTAGCTTTGGTTAACCTGAATCATCACATGGTGAAATGAATCAGTTACAGACTGAGTCACCACCTTCTGTACTCCGGTGAGGTAGTTGTTTTCAAGAATTGTTCCACTAGCAACGTTTGCCGACCAAACCTTTATCCAACTCTTTAGCGTATTTGAGTAAAATTTCAACACCAAGGAATCTGCTAAATCTGGCACATCGCCATAGCCTCCAGGTTGGTAGTAAAAGCTGAAGAAGATATTGTTGCTCCCTGGATAGTTAAGGTTGATAGGCAGGGAGGTTAGCGAGTCTGCCATAAATGGATCAACAGATGCATTGGTATGAAGGTATCCTTGTCCGTCGAGCAGGTCAAAGGTTGCCACACCAATGCTTGGCGGATTCATGCCGTAAGTTTGGTTCATGTCAACTGGACCAGTATGCCATAGCGTGGTGTCTGGAATGCTACCCTGCTCGGCAAAGTCATCAAAAAAAGGAAGGCTCAGCGTAGAGGCTCCTCGTGTTACGAGCTTGGTCATTGGCTTTCCAGAATGTCTCAACGAAGGACGTTCGCTAAGCCCAATCAACACTTCCTGCCCCAAGCAACTCAGGCTAATGGTGAGGATTATTATGGCAAAAAACGCTTTTTTCACAGTTCGTATTTAAATGTAAAAGAAGAACCTTCATTTTGTTAAAAGGTGGGCAAGGGGTTACTCTTCGTCAACTTCAGTTGAATCATGTTCAACTGGCTTGGTGATCGTAGAGGGTACAGGGATTCTGGATGTGTTGATTGTAAGCCAAATGTTTACCCTTGAGCCAAACCTGTAGCCGGGATTAGACGTTGGTGCTGGATACTGGTTGTAAACCTTGGCATTGATGGAGTCTGCATAGGTTTTTACCGTTTCATCATATCTAATCTCGCCCACGTTGAGTGATGATTCAAATATTCTGCTCTGTGCCTCATCGGCAGAAAGTCCTGCTAAGATTGGTATACCAGTTTGTGGATTGCTGATTCCCAACCCAAGTACAAGTTCAACTTTTGATCCTCGAGGAACCCTAGTCCCTGGAGCAACAGAAACACCTTTAATCTTTTGAGCAAGAACGTTATTTGCAGCAATATCGGGTGCATATGAAAGCTTAGCAATTTTAAGACCCTGTTGATCGAGCATCGCCTTGGCTTGCCTGTTCGAGAGGTCTATAAGGTTAGGCATTGGCACCATAATTGGAATTACGGCATTAATGGTAAGAAATATTCTTCGACCGGATTTTACATCTGTGTTAGGTTTTGGAATTTGGTCTACAATGACACCCCTACTTCGTGAATCGATATAGACAGAATCTGAAACGTCGAGTCGGAGATCACCTCTATTGGGAGTTTTTAACGCTTCATTTATAGTTAGTCCCGCGAAATTGGGTACGGTGTAAGTAACGCCATGGCGGGTGAAGATATTGAGGGCAAGCATGGTGAGCAGCAGCAGCAGCAGAAAGCCAGCGAAGGCATAGAGAACATTCCTAACATAGAAGTTATCTAGTGCAGCTTTCCCAGATCTAACGAGGAACTCCTTTATTTGCATGATGATTTTTTGTTTGAAAACGACAATTTGGTGAAAAAATTTTAAATGGACTTGTAATAGCTATTTCGTTCAACCGGAATTTTTCCAGCTTGTTCAATAAATGTTCTTGTTTCCGACACTGTAAATGGTGTAAACACTTTGCCATCTTTTGAAGTGCTGTAAATTCTGGCTGGGTTTTCTGCAATTCCACTCAGGTCGCTAATACCAAAGTTAAACGATAGTTGGGTCGCTTCTTTACCAATCATTGGCCAGTAAACTACCAGATGATCGATGTTGTCGAGAAAGATACGTGCTACGGCAAAATTGCGTAAGTCCTCTACCAGAGGCACTTCGCCAAGTGAAGCGAGATTGCTGTTCTCTTTTTTGTACTTTAATGGGATAAAACTCAGAAATCCAGTTGTTCTATCCTGAAGCAACCGGAGTTCGTTAAGATGTTCAATCCGGTGTTTGTAGCTTTCTATATGGCCGTAAAGCATGGATGCATTGGTTTTAATGCCAAGAGAATGAGCCATCTCATGAATATTTAGCCATTCATCTCCAGTAAGTTTCTCTGGACCCAATTTTTCTCTCACCTCCGGATGAAATATTTCGGCACCACCCCCAGTAAGTGAGTTTATTCCAACCGAATGAAGCTTCTTAAATACTTGCTGCATGTTCATCCTTCCTTTTTTAGCAACAAAGTGGAGGTCGGTAGCCGAAAAGGCCTTGATGTGTATTTTGGGAAAAATCCGTCGGATCATTTCTACCACTGCTACGTAGTGATCGAGGTTATGGTCGGGGTGGCATGCTCCAGAAATCACCACCTCGGTAATTCCTTTATCTCCATTGCGGTGGAGAATCTCGGCCAATTCCTTCAAAGTGAGATTCCACGATTCCTCGTCTTTGTCCTTTTTGTATACAGAGCAAAAAGGGCAGCTGTAATAGCAAATATTGGTTAGTTCAACGTGTAGACTGGTGTTATAAAAAACTTTGCCTCCATTTTTCTGCTGATTAATAGAATCGGCAAGGTAGGCGAGTAGGCCAAGTGGCGCACTTTGGTAAAGTGCAAGTCCATCCTCCGGTGTAATTCGCTTACCCAACAAAACCTTAGACGATATCAGCCTCAATGCAGGGGGGATAAGCTGATCGTTTTTGTAGAAGTCGAATAGGTTGAGATTCATGGCTGCCAATTCAAGTTTAGAAGAATTGCAGGCTAAAGATACAATTTTAACCCGAAGGATGGCCGATATTGCTGGGCCTTGAGAGGACAAAAAAAAAGTAAAGGAGCTTCCTTTACTTTCACAGTATTGTAGAGTTTTATTAAGCCTTATGCTTTGTCTCGTCAGAAACAGAAAGTTTTTTTCTTCCTTTTGCTCTTCTTGCGGCAAGCACTCTTCTACCATTATGGGTAGCCATCCGCTCTCTAAAACCGTGCTTGTTCCTTCTTTTCCTATTCGATGGTTGATAAGTCCTTTTCATTGGGGGTAATGTTTTTCTATCGTTTAACTCTGTTTTTTCCTATTTCGGGTTCGCAAAGGTAAACTTTTTTTCTTTTTTGCAAAAAACTTTTTGTGATTAATGTACAAAGTTAATGAATGCAAATGGCTATCGTTGAATGTAAACCACCTTCTTCGTTTCAAAGAAGGGATCATCAAAGATTTGGTAAATATCAATTATTTCATGGGAGGTCTTTATTTCCTTGAGTTCGGCACGTAAATCACCTCCTTTTAAGTAGAGAATACCGTTTGGAAGAGCGCATTTACCTCCTGGCATGATGAGTTTCCAAACCCAACTTTTAAATTCCGCCATAGGAGCAACTGCCCGGCTAACCACAAAGTCAACCTTTTCTTTTAGTTCCTCGGCTCGTCCTCGTATAGCTACTGCGTTTGTAAGCCCCAATTGCTGAATTACATCATCAACAACAGTAATCTTCTTTGCAATAGAATCGATAAGGGTGAAGTGGCTATCGGGAAACATTATGGCCAGGGGAATACCTGGAAATCCTCCTCCTGTTCCAACATCTAAAATTTTGGTGCCAGCCGAAAAGGTTACAACCTTGGCAATGGCAAGTGAATGAAGGACATGCCGTATATACAAAAATTCAAAATCTTTTCTGGATATGAGATTAATCTTTGAGTTCCAATCGAGGTAAAGGGGCCAAAGCTGCCGAAGTCGATCTTGTTGCCATGGGGTAAGATCGGGAAAATAGCGAAGTATTTCTTCCATTTTAACGTTTGTGCTGGCTGTTTTTTAAGATATTGTATAGGAGCTCACGAGCCCTAAAAAGTTGTGCCTTAACGGTACCAAGTGGAAGATCAAGTTCGTCGGCTATCTCTTCATAGGAATATTCCTTAAAGTAACGAAGCTCGATAAGAGTTCGGTATCGGGGCTTAAGCTTTGCCACTAACCCTTGCACCAGAATAACATTTTGTTCCTTAATTAGAGTTTCTTCGGGATCAAGGGTGTTGCTCTGAATGGTGGTGGGCATTTGTATCGGATTGTCGGCGTCTTGTGGGTGGTCGATGCTGATGAGGTTAGCCTTTTTTTTCCGAATAAAGTCGATACAATTGTTGGTGGCAATCTTAAAAAGCCACGTGCTGAATGCGTAGCTTGGGGTGTACTGGTGGAGATTCTTAAACGCCTTTCCAAAGGCTTCTATGGTAAGATCCTCAGCGTCACTTTTGTTGTTTACCATTTTTAGCAACAGGAAGTAAATGGCATCCTTATACCGGTCCATAAGATCAGCATAGGCGCGCTGGTTGCCGTCTATTGCTTGCCTTACAAGTTCATAGTCGTACCTTGCTTTTTCTGAAAGATTCGACGTTAATTCCATTTTGGGCTAAGGGTTTTCTTAATACCAAGAAACGCATAAAGAAATGGCGAAATTACATCATATATGAGCGAATATAAGAATAAATTTTTTTCCATCAATCGATTTTGCGCCATTTTAATTATTGTAGCCTGAATAATAGTGCGTAGAAGAAATGCTCCAAGCCCAATCCAGTATAGCGGAAACGGCAAGGTAAGTAACAAAACGAAGAGGGTATAGAAGGCAACACGGGAAATAGGTTCGGCCCATAGCAAAAACCTTGTTCCCTTTCTGTAGTGCTGTGCTGTGGTAGAATGGCGTAGCTTTTGCCAAACCCAAGCTCCGAACGAACGTACCTGCTCACTTTGCATCACGGTGCCTGGCCTGTATTCAACCAGTGTATTCTTCTTGGTTGCAACCTCATGAACAAAGAGGTCGTCATCGCCAGAAATTAGTTTATAGTGGGAAGCAAAGCCTTTATTGTTGAAAAAGGTAGCCTTTCGGTAGGCTAAATTTCGCCCAACGCCCATGTAGGGCATTCCTGCAAGCGCAAAGCTGAGGTAGTTAAGTCCAATAAAAAAGGTGTCACACCGGATAATTTTATCTAGATATCCTCCTTGTGGCTTGTATCCACCATATCCTAAAACAACATCGCAGGAAAGTATGAAATTCTCCTGCATGTGACTTAACCAGTACTTGCTGGTGGTAGAACAGTCGGCATCCGTTAGTAGCACAAGTTCGTGTTTGGCGGCTTTAATCCCAATGGTTAAGGCCAATTTTTTTCCGTGGCTGAACTTGTCGTCGGGTTTTATGGTAGTAATTTTAAGATTTTTATACTGCTGTGCAAATACCTTGAGAATATCGGCTGTTCCATCCTCCGAACAATCGTCCACAACAACAACTTCAAAATCGGGATAACTTTGTTCCAGAATTCCGGGCAGGTTTGCCTTTAGGTTTTGTTCTTCGTTTCGAGCGCAAATGATTATGCTTACTGGATTCTGGTCAGGTAGGGAGTGTTTTGGATGCCGTTTCTTTGCTACCCTAACGTAGAAGAAAAGGTAGAAGAAGAGTTGGAGTAAGAGGGACAGAAGTAAAGCGCTAAGAATAACCAGCTGGTATATAGGTAGTTGCAAAAAAAAATCTTTCACTTGTGAAACTTTAAAGGTTACAGCAATTTTATTAAAGTTTTTCGGCATTACCAAGGATAGTTTGGTGATATAGCATACTATCTTAGGTTCATCGTAAAATAAGTATCTTTGCGCCTTTAAAATTTTTTTTGAATGAAATTCACCCTTCTCAAAACAGACGCGGAAAGCAAGGCTCGCCGGGGCCGTATTGAAACAGACCATGGTATTATTGAAACCCCTATCTTTATGCCAGTGGGTACTGCTGGTAGCGTAAAAGGCGTGCTTCCCCGCGATTTAAAGGAGGAGGTAAAGGCCGAAATTATTCTTGGGAACACCTACCATCTCTATTTGAGGCCCGGCTTGGATATTCTGCAGCGTGCAGGTGGGCTGCACAAGTTCATTTCTTGGGATAGACCAATCCTAACCGATAGCGGTGGCTTTCAGGTTTTTTCTCTTGCCCAGAACCGAAAGTTGAACTTTAAGGGTTGTGAATTTCGATCGCATATCGATGGTTCTAAGCATCTCTTTACCCCTGAGAGTGTGGTGGATATTCAGCGAACCATTGGTGCGGATATTATGATGGCTTTTGACGAGTGTCCTCCCGGAACGGCTGACTTCGCCTATGCGGCTAAGTCGCTGGATATAACCCAGCAATGGCTGGAGCGCGGAATAAAGCAGTTTGATTCCACTGACCCTCATTACGGTTATTCACAAACTTTTTTTCCCATTGTTCAGGGTTGCGTTTATCCGGAACTCCGGCGAAAGGCCGCTGAATATGCAGCCAGCTTCTATCGCGAAGGATATGCAATTGGAGGACTTTCTGTTGGAGAGCCAGAGGAGGTGATGTACGAAATGATTGAGGTTGTCGAGCCAATTCTTCCGAGCGACAGACCGCGCTACCTTATGGGCGTTGGAACACCTGCAAATATTCTGGAGGCTATTGCCCGGGGGGTTGATATGTTCGATTGCGTGATGCCTACCCGAAACGGAAGAAATGGAATGCTCTTTACTAGAGAGGGAATAATTAATATTAGAAATTTACGATGGAAGGACGATTTCTCCCCGCTTGATGTGGCAATGGATACCTATGTTGACACCACATTCTCAAAAGCATACCTCCGGCATCTATTTATCGCGAACGAAATGTTAGGGGCGCAGCTTGCTAGTATACACAATCTTTCTTTTTATCTTTGGCTGGTCAATGAGGCCCGAACAAAAATTGAAGAGGGCACTTTTCTTCCATGGAAGAACACAATGGTTAAAAAACTAACAACTCGGCTATGAGAACACCTGGCTTGAAAATACTCGACAGGTATATTATACGTAAGTTTATTGGCACTTTCTTCTATGCCATATTGTTAATAATCTGCATAGCAGTAATCTTTGACTTGGCAGAAAAGATAGACGACTTTATGGAAAAGCAGGCTCCATTGAGGGCCATTATTTTCGACTACTACCTTAACTTTATTCCCTACTTCGTAAATCTATTTAGCGCGCTATTTACCTTCATTGCCGTAATCTTCTTTACCTCACGTATGGCCTACAATATGGAAATTGTGGCCATCCTTTCCAGCGGTGTAAGCTTTCGGAGGCTAATGTATCCTTACTTTGTGTCGGCCACCATTATTGCAGTAATGAACTTGGTGCTTAACCTGTTCGTAATTCCGCCCGCGAACAAGGTCAAGATTGATTTTGAAAACTTGTACGTTAAGAATACTTATGTAAACGTCAATCAGGACATTCATAGGCAGATTCATCCGGGTACCTACTTATACATGCAATCCTTTAGTACCCAAAACCAGATTGCTTACAAGTTTTCGTTGGAGACTTTTAAAGATGGTGCACTAAAGTCGAAGCTCATTAGCGATTACGCTAGGTGGGATACCATCAAACATGAATGGGCCATGTACAACTACTATCAGCGCAATATTACCGATAGTGGGGAGGTAATATCTTCAGGTTGGGAAAAGGATACTGTACTTAACGTTACGGGGAAAGATTTTTCTCAGCGTTCGGATGAGATTGAAGCCATGAACTACTTTCAACTAAACGACTACATTAAAAAACAGAAGATGCAGGGTGCCGATAACCTGGAGGCGATTTATGTGGAGAAGTATCGACGGTTTGCCGACCCTTTTTCAACGTTTATCCTTACCCTCATTGGTGTTTCACTGTCATCGCGTAAGGTTAGAGGTGGCATTGGCCTGCATATTGGGATTGGCTTGGGAATTAGCTTCTCCTACATTTTATTCATGCGCTTTTCCCAGATGTTTGCCATTGGTGGCATGCTTAATCCATTGCTAGCCGTTTGGATCCCTAATGTACTCTTCTTGGCTATAGGCCTGGTGCTGTATAGGTTAGCTCCAAAGTAGGCTTAAAACCCTACCGTATATCCCAGAATGATTTATTGTGGTTGATATACAATGTGTTATTACTTTTTTTGTGTATTCTAAGCACCTTTTTTTCTAAATTTGAGTGCTATTTCGTAACCTTGTCAAATAGATTTAACTTGTCATAAAAATGGCTTTAATGGCAAGTAAGTATTAACCAATACATTCTTTTATGCCAGTTAATAAAAAAATTCTCGAGCTTAAGAAGAAGAAGGAGGAGATGCTTCAAGGCGGTGGTGAAAAGGCAATTGCTAAGCAAGTTGCCATGGGGAAAATGACCGCCCGTGAGAGAGTCCTAACCCTGCTGGATGAGGATTCCTTTCATGAGTATGACCTCTTTGTTGAGCACGAGGCCCGCGATTTTGGTATGGATGGTAAGGTGCTTGCTGGAGATGGTGTAATTATTGGTACCGGCAATATTTACGGCGCACCAGTAGCTATTTTCGCACAAGATTTTACCGTTGCAGGAGGTTCATTGGGCTTAATGCACGCTCGAAAAATCTCCAAGATTATGGACTATGCGCTAACCATGCGCATTCCGCTCATTGGAATTAACGATTCCGGCGGTGCCCGTATTCAGGAGGGTGTAAACTCCCTTGCTGGCTATGGCGATATTTTCTTTAGAAATACCGTTGCAAGTGGTGTTATCCCTCAAATTTCTGTTATACTCGGGCCTTGTGCCGGCGGGGCAGTTTATTCACCCGCTCTCACCGATTTTGTTTTTGTGGTGGAGAATATTTCCAAAATGTTTATCACTGGGCCAGAGGTTATTAAAACTGTTTTGGGTGAAGAAATTTCTATGGAGGAACTCGGTGGTGCCCGCGTACATTGCGAGATAACAGGAAATGCTCACTTCTATGCTACCAGCGAGGCGGATTGCTTCGAGCAGATTAAGCGCCTAGTAACTTTTATCCCATGGAATAATAGCAGAAAGGCACTTCGTTTTGAACCGAAGGAACCCAAAAAGGAATATAACATCAGCGAGATAGTTCCAGATAATCCATCAACCCCCTACGACGTTCGTGACGTAATCCGCGCCCTGGTGGATGACTCTGATTTCTTTGAAGTCATGGAGCTCTTTGCACCTAATATCGTTATTGGATTTGGCCGATTGAACGGAGATACCATTGGGTTTGTAGCAAATCAACCGCTTTACTTAGCCGGAGTACTCGATTGTGACTCCTCCGATAAGGCTGCTCGTTTTATTCGCTTCTGCGATGCGTTTAATATTCCCATTGTTACGCTTGAAGATCTTCCAGGATACCTTCCAGGAGCTGATCAGGAGCATGCCGGTGTAATTCGCCATGGAGCAAAGCTGCTCTATGCCTTTAGCGAGGCTACCGTTCCAAAAATTACAGTTATTCTCCGGAAGGCCTATGGTGGTGGTTACATTGCCATGAACTCTCGCCATTTGCGTGCTGATTTTGTTTTTGCTTGGCCGGGCGCCGAAATTGCTGTTATGGGCCCAGAAGGCGCTGCAAACATCATTTTCCGTAAGGAAATAATGGAAGCTGAAGATCCTGAAAAGATGCGCAAGCAAAAGATACAGGAATACAAGGATAAATTTGCCAACCCTTATGTTGCTGCTGCAAGGGGATACATCGATTCTGTAATCGAACCGGAGGAAACACGACACTTCTTGCTGCACTCTATTGAAGTTGCTGTTAATAAGGTTGTGAATAGGCCAGACAAGAAGCACGGAATTCCTCCATTTTAATCGTAGCCCAATGGAAAAGAAAAATAGTAAATTCGCTGTTCCGTGTGCCGGACCAGAAGAAACTGCCTCGGCTGCAAAGTGCAAAACACTGGTGGTACAGGGAACCAAGTATAAAACATTTCTAATCCCGAAATACGAGAATAGAAAGCAGTGGGTTAGGTTAAACCCCAAGGAGATAAAATCGTTTATTCCTGGAACTGTATTACAAATTTTTGTAAAGGTGGGCCAAAGGGTAAAAGTTGATGAACCTCTTTTAGTTTACGATGCAATGAAAATGCATAATAAACTGAAAGCACCTATGGATGGAACCATTAAATCTATTCTAGTAAAGGTTAATGATCGATTTCCGAAGGGCACCTTGCTGGTGGAGTTCGAGTAGAATATTACAAGTTCTAATTTTTTACCCCTGACTAGGTTTTCCTTTTCAGGGGTATTTTTACAATATATAGCGATAGATATCGTAAGTCGGAAAATGACTTTCGAGTTTTGGTGGTTCTTGGCGGAATAGCCCAAAAACGGTTGAGCCGCTACCTGTCATTGCAGAGTAAGTTGCCCCGTGTGAGAGCATTTCTTCCTTTATTTTACCAATGGCGGGATGTATTTGAAATACCGTTTCCTCAAAATCATTGGTGATTGTTTTTTGCCACGTTTCAATAGGTTCGAGAACCAGCTTCGATAGGTTATTAGTGGTTTTTTGGGGGGATATTCCAGCATAAGCTTGACTAGTATTTACGTGCATTCTAGGATTAATCAATACCAAAAACAGGTTGTCGAGGTTTAGGTTAATGGGTTGCAACACTTCACCTCTAGAGGTGGCTAAGCTGGTTGTATTATCAATAAAGAAGGCACAATCGCTACCAATACGGCCGGCCATATCGACGAGCTTGCGGTGCGATAGCGTGGGGCTGAACATGGAGGCAAGAAGTTTCAGCGTAAAGGCAGCATCGCTCGACCCACCTCCGAGGCCAGCTCCGGAGGGGATAACCTTGTGCAGGTGTATGGCAACGTTTGGGCACCCAACCTCATCCTGAAATAGAGCAAAGGCTTTCATGCATAGGTTATCCTTTGTATTACCATCAAGGGTAAGTCCGCTAACGGAAAACCGAGATGTGGAACTTGTTGGAATTATCTCCAGCATATCGCACATTGGAACTGGTATAAAGATGGTTTCGATATTGTGAAAACCGTCTGAGCGCTTCTCAATTACCCTGAGTCCCAGGTTGATCTTTGCGTTGGGGAAGGTGAGCATCTTCTTTTTGTTCAAAAGTAACACTTTGAGACCAAATATTCAACGTGTTGCATCTTGCAAAAAAAATTGAAGGTTAAAAGTTGCTGAATTAACTTTCGGTGATATTAGTTAACTTTTTTTAAAAATAATTCTCTCTTCTTGATTGTAACTTGCGGCAATTCAGGTAGAGACAGCTAGGTATGGCAACCTGTTTTACAATCTTGTTCAACTTTTGTAGTGCTATATTTAAAACGTTTGCGGCTTGACTTCGGCCTTCGTTTTTTGTATCTTTAGGGGGCCAAATTAATACTGCGATTATCAGAAGAAATATAACCGATTAACCTTACAGTCCATGAAAAATGTACCATTCTCACTTCAACCCGAAGAAGTGTTGGCGGTGTCTTCACTGCTGAGTAAACGTCTTGAGCGGGATAAAGAGGACTTTTACAGATTTTCTGATTGCTTTAATAAGGATTTCCTCCACCAGTTGAGTGGTAGTATTGAGGCCGCAAAGCTAATGGAAGATACTGAGCCCCTTAGAGAGCGTTTAAGGCAGCTGCAGGCTGAAACACACCTGCAGATGAACAAACTTCAAACTCTGGTTGATGAGTTTCATCAACATCTTGAAGAGAAGGAGAAGGACATGGTTAATTACCTAGACATTAGCTTGCTGAGTTCAAGCATTGCCCAAAACAAGGTTGATGTGACCATAACAATGCTCCGTAGGATGTTGCGCCGTATCGATATGCTTCCGGTTGTTTCTCCTAGCATGAAAAAATATGCTAGCGAGATCAGCACGAACTTTGCTGATATCTCCTTCCTATTAAATGAAAAGGTAAAGTTCACCCATCAGCAAGAAGGTGCACTAAGAGATAATTCAGAGTTAATGAGAACGCTTTGGCGGATGGTGGAGAGCATTTCCAATGCCGGATTGCTCATTTATCGCCGCACCAATCCCAACAAAGCGCGTGAGTACTCTCTTGCAGAGTTGAAAAATAATGTTGGAATAGTATCAAGTTACTGATTCATTTTGCTTTGTTCTTTTTTGTTGATTATTTATGGCTGTTTTTACGAACAGCCATTTTTTTCTTCTTAAAAAAGGATTAATCTTTTTACCTTCGCAAGTAAGGCAAAATGAGATGGCAGTAAAAGGAAACAACAGAAAACCAAGGTTAAGCGGCGAAGGTGAAGCTAAAATGATGGCCTTCGAAATGGGAAAAGTTCCACCTCAGGCGATTGATCTGGAGGAGGCGGTGCTTGGAGCAATCATGCTCGAACGCGATGCGGTTATTACCGTAATGGATGTTCTAAAGCCAGAAAGCTTTTACAAAGACGCTCACCAAAAGATTTTTCAGGCGGTGGCAGACTTGTCAACAAGGCTTGAGCCCATTGACCTTTACACAGTAACTGAGGAACTTCGTAAGAAAGGAGACCTTGATGAGGTTGGTGGTCCGGTGTATATAGCCCAACTTACCTCAAAGATTGGCTCTGCGGCCCACATCGATTTTCATGCAAAAATTATTGCCCAGAAATTTATTCAGCGGGAGTTAATACGAATCTCCTCCGAGATTCAAAAGCGATCATTTGATGATGGACCGGACGTAAGTGATTTGCTCGATTTTGCCGAGATGGAGCTTTTTAGGCTCGCCGAGGGAAATATTAAACGTGAGGCAGCCCAGATAAATATTGTGGTAAAGGAAGCACTTCGTCAGCTTGAGGAGGCCTCCAAACGGGAAGATGGACTTAGTGGTGTTCCGGCAGGCTTTTCCGAGCTTGACCGAATGACCAATGGATGGCAAAATTCAGACTTGGTAATTATTGCCGCTCGTCCATCCATGGGTAAAACCGCCTTTGTGCTCAGCATGACTCGCAATATGGCGGTTAATCATAAGCGAGGCGTGGCTTTCTTCTCTCTCGAAATGGCTTCGGTTCAGCTGGTCAACCGTTTAATTGTTGCCGAATCGGGCATCTCTTCTGAAAAAATCCGGTCTGGTAGGTTAGATCCACATGAATGGACACAGCTAGAGGTCAAGATTCGAGACTTAGTGGAGGCTCCAATTTTCATCGACGATACTCCATCACTCTCCATCTACGATTTCCGGGCTAAATGTAGAAGGCTCAAGGCACAACACGATATTGGCATTGTGATAATTGATTACCTGCAGCTGATGACCGGCCCTGCGGAGACCAAGGGAAACAGGGAGCAAGAAGTTTCTACTATCTCACGCTCACTTAAGGCTATTGCCAAGGAGTTAAACATTCCTATTATTGCCCTGTCGCAGCTGAACCGTTCCGTGGAAACGCGTACAGGATCTAAAAGGCCTCAGCTGTCCGACCTCCGCGAATCGGGAGCCATTGAGCAGGATGCCGACATGGTGCTGTTTATTCACCGCCCAGAGTACTACGGATTTACCGAGGATGAAAACGGTAATTCACTCATTGGACTTGCCGAAATTATTGTTGCTAAACATCGTAATGGTGCTGTGGGCGATGTTCAGCTGCGCTTCCTCAAGGAGCAGGCCCGTTTTACGGATATTGAAAATTTTAACCTGACACCGTACTCCGCTGCACTTGATGCCGGAACGGTTACTCCTGCACCGGCAAATTCCGGCAAGGCACTTACCTTTGGGTCAAAAATGAATGACGACCATTCTGCATTTGGAGGTGAGTTTAACTTGGGCACCAACACTGGGTTCGATAATGAAACACCCTTTTAACCTTGATATGGTTGAGGTTGTGGTTAAAACAACTTGACAAGCTCGCGCAGTTCAGCAATCTCCCACGTTGTAGGTTGGTTGTGTTCAAGTTTGGTGGGGTTGAAAAAGACTTGCTTCATACCAATGCTTCGAGCACCGAGAATATCGGTTTCGAGGTCGTCACCTACCATGATGCTCTGCTTTACCGTGGCCCCAGCTTTTGCTAACGCATAGTTGAACACCTGTGGAGCTGGCTTTTGAAAGCCTGCTTCTTCGGATGTGACCACATGCGAAAAGAAGGGTTCTAGACCGGAACGGTTTATCTTCACAAACTGAACCTCCGAAAAGCCATTGGTGATAATGTGCAGAGAATATCGTTTTTTGAGGTATTGAAGGGTATCTAACGTGAAAGGGAGAAGGTTGGTTTTTAACGGACTTTGGAAAATATATTCATCATCAACCTGTTGAGCCAGAGTCTCATTTTTGATACCTATCTCGTTTAGAGTAAGATGAAAGCGTTTCCAGCGTAGAACCTCTTTTTTGATTGCGCCCTTCCGGTATTCGCTCCACAACCGGTTGTTGTGCTTGTGGTAAATTCGGGTAAACTCTTCAGCTGAAACATCGGTTTGAGAAGCAATTTGCAGGTTGAATACCTCTGTCAACGTTTGGTTCGAATTTGTTTCAAAATCCCAAAGCGTTCTATCAAGATCAAAAAATATATGCTTGATATTCAGTCTGTTTATGAACTTTGTGATCACTATTTTCAATTTTAATTGGCAAAGGTAAGTACTTTACCAATTCTTTTATCGATAATGGTTAAATTTGCACGTTACAGAAAATTAAGAATAAGTAAAGCGTATGGCAGAAAAATTTTCCGATTTTGGCTTTATTAATGAAGTTCAGGTAGCGCTGGACTCCATAGGATTTGAGCAGCCAACACCCATTCAGCAGCAGGCAATACCTGTGATTCAACAAGGTCATGATTTGATTGCCTGTGCACAAACTGGTACCGGAAAAACTTTAGCTTTTGTTCTTCCCATACTCGACAAGCTATCGCGCAGACCTGGTGGTTCCAAGGGCGTTAATACACTTATTTTAGTTCCAACAAGGGAATTAGCTGTTCAGATCGACATGCAGCTGGAGGGCTTTAGCTACTTCTGCCCAGTTTCATCGCTAGCTGTTTATGGCGGCGGTGATGGTTCTGTTTGGGAGCAGCAGCGCAGTGGCCTTAGCGGTGGTGCCGATCTTGTTGTGGCAACTCCGGGGCGTATCCTAGCCCATATGGCGTTTTCGTATGTTGACTTCTCTAACTTGGAATATCTCATTTTGGACGAGGCCGATAGAATGCTTGACATGGGCTTTCACGATGATATAATGGCCGTGGTGAAGCAGCTGCCAGTGAAAAGGCAAACACTCCTTTTTTCTGCTACCATGCCCGATAAAATTCGTAAGCTGGCAAAGAAGATTCTCCAGAAACCGGAAGAGATTAATATCTCGGTTTCTAAGCCCTCTGAGAATGTGCTTCAGGCATGCTACATGGTGGAGGATTCTCGTAAACCAGCCTTAGTTAAGCGACTGCTAGCCGATAAAAAGGAGATAAAAAGTGTGATTATCTTTTGCTCCACCAAGAGCAAGGTTCGGCTGTTGGACAGGGAGCTGCGCTCGCTTGGGTTAAGCGCAAAGGCTATTCACTCCGATTTGGAACAAAATGAGAGGGAGGAAGTGCTTCGTCAGTTTAGGAGCCGTAATTTCCAGCTGATGGTGGCTACCGATATCATTTCTCGCGGCATCGATATTGATCAAATTGACCTTGTGGTTAACTATGATGTTCCACACGATGCAGAGGACTATGTTCACCGTATTGGAAGAACTGCCAGGGCCGAGGCTGATGGTGTTGCCATTACGCTGGTGACAAAGGCGGAGCTGAGAAACTTTAAAAAGATAGAATCATTTCTGGGGCAAAGTATTTTCCAAATACCGCTGCCAACTGATTTGTAACACCTACTATTTATCCATTGTTGTGCGGCAAAATCTTTACTTTTTTGCCGCTTTTATTTTTCAATAGTGCGAGAACCTCAAAGGCTATTTTGAATTAATCGCTTTCTTCCTCTCCCTCGCTATCATCTACAGCCTCCTCACGTTTAGGCTTACCAGCAACCACCATTACAATTTCTCCCTTTGGTGCTTTCTTTTGAAAGTGCTCGGCAAGTTCGGAAAGGGTGCCTCTTACAGTTTCTTCATGAATCTTGGTTAGTTCCCTTGAAACCGATGCTTTTCGATTACTACCAAAAAACTCTGCTAGCTGGGTGAGACTTTTTACCAAGCGAAAGGGCGATTCATAAAAGACCATCGTTCGCTCTTCGTCAATAAGGCTCTCCATTCGCTTGTTGCGCCCTTTTTTTTGTGGAAGGAAGCCTTCGAACGTAAATCTATCACATGGCAATCCGGAGTTTACAAGTGCTGGGACAAAGGCGGTGGCACCTGGAAGGCATTCAACCTCTATTCCCTGCTCCAAACAGGTGCGAACGAGCAAAAAGCCTGGATCTGAAATGCCTGGTGTTCCGGCATCGGAAATAAGGGCAACGGTTTCACCCGCGGCTATTCTTGAGGCAACATACTCAGCAGTTTTGTGCTCGTTAAACTTGTGGTGCGAGTGCATCTTGGCCTCAATGCCAAAATGCTTCAGCAAATGGCCGGAGGTTCTCGTATCCTCGGCCAGCACGAGACTTGCCTCTTTAAGAATACGCAGTGCTCTTAGGGTGATATCCTCCAAATTCCCAATGGGAGTTGGAATTAGTATAAGTTTCGACATGGTTATGGTTGGATAATAAATCGACGCTGGAGGAGTTCAATGAGCTTGATAACGGTTTGATCGTTAGCTTGCCAGTCGAAGTTATCGCCAACATAGATGAGTGCTTCCTCAATGGTGTTCATGCTATTGAGGTCATGAATGGTATCCTGAAATCGCTGGCTATCGCCGCCAAACAGTTCGCGCGTAAACAGGAACTTATCGTTGATACCAATGGCCTTGTTCAAATCTTTGATAGGCTTGGATTGCATCATGGAGGCTACATCGTGCTTTTCGGTATTTTCAGCAAGAAACTCATTTAGAAATCGCTTCCCAGAGCGCAGCTTTTCTCCAAGTGTTTCGGTAGGCTTTACTGCCTTATCCTCAACTTTCGCTGGAGGAGTTGGATTGACTCTTGAATCAGATTTCGTTACTCTTTTTTCTGAACCAGAGGAAGGAATCTGCTTTGGTCGTATGTTTTCAATCTCGTTAATCGTCTCTTTGGCGGGATTGTTATTTACATCAACATTTGGAATGAAGATTGTTTCCGTAGGTCGACTAGGAGTGGAGGCAATATTTTGGTTGATATTGGCCTTTTCTTCAGTGCTTACTGTGGGTTCAGAAATAATTTTATTGTTCTGGAAAAGCAAAAAATCATATGCGTTTCGCAGTTTCTCTAGAAGAATTGCTTGCTCAATGGCGGGCTGTTTGCCCGACTCTTCCATCTTGCGGGCAAGCAGAATAGCCTTCTCCAGCTCCTCAATCAAGGTTGTTAAGTACGAATTGTGGCTCATCTGCATTTTTTTTAGTTGGCTTGTTGTTAGAAAATTTACTTTTGTAAAAGTAAATAATCTGCCTAAACTCTGGGGAATGTTTTTAGAAAATTCAATTACTGAAGGAGCGAAGAGGGGTTGGATCGAAGTTATCTGTGGCTCAATGTTTAGTGGGAAAACAGAGGAACTAATTCGAAGACTTAAGCGAGCAAAGTTTGCAAATCAACGGGTTGAAATATTTAAGCCCCAGATAGATACGCGCTATTCGGAGGCGGAGGTGGTGTCGCACGATGCTAACTCGATTCTTTCCACTCCGGTAACCTCATCGCGTAATATTTCGCTCATGGTTTCAGAGGTTGATGTTGTGGGAATCGACGAAGCGCAGTTTTTTGATGCTGGGCTGGTTGAGGTTTGCAATCAGCTGGCAGACCAAGGCATTCGCGTTATTGTGGCTGGGCTTGACATGGACTTTAGAGGAATGCCCTTTGGCCCAATGCCAGCAATTATTGCAACGGCAGAGTATGTTACAAAAGTTCATGCCATCTGTATGCAGTGTGGTAATTTGGCTCAGTTTTCTCATAGGAAAACAATGGCCGACAAGCTCGTTGTACTTGGTGAAAAGGATATATACGAACCATTATGTAGGAGCTGTTTTATTAAGGCCACCGCAAAACAAAAATAGAATAGAGCTACATGGAATTGACACGTATCATAGAAGTTGCTGAAGCAATTAATGGCACACTGCAGGGCGATGTCAATACTACAGTTGACAACATTACCATCGACAGCCGTACAATAAGTTCGGCAAAACATACACTCTTTTTTGCCATAAAAGGAAGCCGCCACAATGGTCACCAGTTCATTCATTCACTATATGATTTGGGTGTGCGTGCTTTTGTGGTATCGGATGTCCCAAAGGATATAACTCAAATGGACGGCGCTTCGTTTATAGTGGTGCACAATACTTTACTGGCACTTCAGCGGTTGGCAATTTGGCATAGAAGCAAGTTTAATATCCCTGTTGTTGGAATTACCGGAAGCAATGGAAAAACCATTGTAAAGGAGTGGCTTTATCAGCTGCTACACCAAAAAGTGCACGTGGTTCGAAGCCCAAGAAGCTACAACAGCCAGGTGGGAGTTCCGCTATCTGTCCTTTTAATTGAGGAGGGAACGGAGTTGGCAATATTTGAGGCTGGTATTTCCCTGTCAGGTGAAATGGCTTTGCTCCAGCCGATTATCAATCCCACTATTGGCATATTCACCAACCTTGGTCAGGCGCATCAGGAAAATTTTTCCACTTTGGAGGAGAAGGTGCGCGAGAAGTTGACCCTATTCAAAAATTCCGATGTCTTAATCTGCTCTGCAGATCAGGAAGAGGTTATGCGCATAGCCATTAAAGAGGCTGCTGTCAATGGGTATCGTCTCTTCACCTGGTCCTCTAATGGGGCTTCTGCTGATGTTGGGGTTTCTCGCAAATCTTCGGGCAAAGGGTCTACGCTTGAAGTAGTGTATAAGCAAAAGCAACTTCATATTGATCTCCCTTTTCGTGATGCTGCATCGGTGGAAAATGCCATTCATTGCCTATCGCTTCTTCTTTACCTTGGGCATACCGATTTGATATTGTCGGGTGCTTTAATGGCACTAGCGCCAGTGGCTATGCGCATGGAGCTAAAGGAGGCCGTTAATGGAAGCACGCTCATCAACGACAGTTATAACTCAGATATAAACTCACTGACAATAGCTCTCGATTTTTTAAATAATCAGGTACAGCATACCGCCAAAACGCTCATCATTTCAGATATTCTTCAGAGTGGAAAAAAGGAGCAAGAACTTTACAGGGAGGTGGCACAGCTGGCTGCAGCAAAAGGAGTTAATAAAATATATGGTATTGGACCTGCGATATCGACCTGTGCGGAGTATTTTCCAAAATCTTCCCAGTTTTTTCTTACAACGGAAGCATTCTTGGCAAAGGCATCCAAGGAGGCTTTCCATGATGAGGCCATTTTGGTTAAAGGTTCTCGTGACTTTGGTTTTGAGCGAATCACCTCCTTTTTGGAACGGAAGGTTCATACTACAGTGCTCGAGATAAACCTAAACGCGCTAGTTCATAACCTCAACCACTTTAGAGGTTTATTAAAGCCGGAAACCAAGGTAATGGCCATGGTAAAAGCCTTCTCATACGGAAGTGGGTCATACGAAATAGCCAGCCTTCTGCAGTTTCACCGAGTCGATTACTTGGCAGTGGCCTTTGCCGATGAGGGTGTTGCTTTGCGAGAAGCTGGCATTACCATGCCAATACTGGTGCTGAACCCGGAAATGGGGAGCTTTGGCACTATGGTTGAGCACAAGCTGGAGCCTGAAATATACAACCTAGCCTCGTTAAAGGAGTTTTCGCGCGAGGTGGAGCATTGGGGAATGATGGACTATCCCATCCACGTGAAGCTGGACACCGGAATGCACCGTCTTGGCTTTATTGAAAAAGATGTATCGACACTCATTGCTGAGTTGAAAAGTAATGGCAGCGTTAAGGTAATGTCGGCCTTTGCTCACCTAGCTGCCGCCGATGAGCCGAAGCACGATAAGTTTACTAGAGAACAGATTGCTCTTTTTGAGAAGTTAAGCGAGCAGCTGCAGCAGGAGCTAGGTTACCAGATTATTAGGCACACACTAAATTCCTCAGGAATTGAACGTTTTTCTGAGGCTCAGTTCGATATGGTTAGGCTTGGGATTGGTCTTTACGGCGTCAGCGCTTTGCCCAACAGCCCGCTTCGTGCCGTGAGCTCTTTAAAGAGTACAATCGTTCAAATAAAGGAGATTCTACCCGGCGAATCGGTTGGGTATGGACGCAAGGGACAGGTAACACGTCCTTCGCGCATTGCCACCGTTCCCATTGGCTATGCCGATGGGCTAAATAGATTATTGAGCAATGGGGTTGGGGAATTTGTTGTGAGAGGCAAGCGTGTTCCAATTATTGGAAATATTTGCATGGACCTCTGCATGGTTGACATCACCGATGTTAATGCAGAGGAGGGGGATGAGGTTCTTGTGTTTGGAGAAAATCCTTCAATTGTGGAGATTTCTGAAAAGTTGAGAACCATTCCCTACGAGGTGTTAACGGGCATTTCAAGAAGAGTAAAGAGAGTTTACTTTCAGGAGTAATTCCATTGAAGTGATAAATACATACGCAAATATGATAAAGCTTTCGGTTGTCATCATCACATTTAACGAGGAGAAGAACCTTGACCGATGTCTGAAGTCAGTGCTCGATATTGCTGATGATATTGTGGTGGTTGATTCCTTTTCGAAGGATAGAACTAAGGAGATTGCCCTTTCGTATGGAGCAAGGTTTATAGAGCATGCATTTGAGGGCCATATTGAGCAAAAGAACTGGGCTATAACCCAGGCGCAAAATCCTTATGTTCTCTCTCTCGATGCCGATGAGGTGCTCTCCGATGAGTTGAAGGCCTCAATAATGAAGGTTAAGGAGTCATGGGAGCACGATGGCTACGAAATGAACCGGTTGACTAACTACTGTGGAAAGTGGATTCGCCATGGCGGCTGGTATCCAGACGTTAAGCTTCGACTCTGGGATAGCCGCAAGGGCAGCTGGGGCGGGGTAAATCCACACGACAGGTATGAAATGGAAAAGGATGCAAAGATTGCCCACATCAATGGTGACCTGCTTCACTACTCATACTACACCTTTGAAGACCATATAAAGCAGGTAAACAAGTTTACCGACATTGCCGCAAACATGCTTCTGAAGGCGGGGAAGAGTCCAAGCCATTTTAAGATTTTCTTGGGCCCAAAATTCAAATTCTTCCGCGATTACATTCTGAAGCTAGGTTTTCTTGACGGCTACTATGGATACACCATTGCCAAGATATCGGCACACGCAAATTTCTTGAAGTATGCCAAGCATAAGCAGATGTATTTAGCAAAGAGAGACGCAGATGCAAAAGGTTGAACGAGTTCTGATAAGCCGTACTGATAATCTTGGAGATGTTATTCTTACGCTTCCACTTGCCGGATATATTAAGAGTAAGTGGCCAAGCGCTGAGGTTTTCTTTCTTGGAAAAGCTTATACTAAGCCATTGATAGATGCCTGCATCCATGTGGATAGATTTCTCGACTGGGACGCGCTTGCCAGCCTATCCGAAGACGAAGCAATTTCTACGCTCAAGCAGCTCCGTATTTCCACGGTTGTGCATGTCTTTCCCAACAAGGCATTTGCATGGCTCTGCAAGAGAGCAAGTATTCCCATGCGGATTGGAACCACAAATCGGATTTTTCACTGGAGTAGCTGCAATAAGCTGGTAAAGTTATCGCGCAAAAATTCTCCTTTTCATGAATCGGAGCTGAACTTTGCGTTACTAAAGCCCATTTTCCCCAACGCTACTTTTCCCTCAAAGGAGGAAATTGCTACGCTTTATGGCTTTAGTAGGGTGGAGCCGCTGGAGAAACGCT
The DNA here is from genome assembly GCA_035529935.1 of Williamwhitmania sp. NCBI lineage: Bacteria > Pseudomonadati > Bacteroidota > Bacteroidia > Bacteroidales > Williamwhitmaniaceae > Williamwhitmania > Williamwhitmania sp. Next base: position 31,211 of record DATKVT010000199.1, read on the forward strand.
TTGCTTCCTTGATAAACGACCATAAGGTAAACGTTATTCTTCATCCTAAATCGAAGGGAAGCGCAAGGGAGTGGGGCTTGGATAATTACCAACGGTTAATTGACCTGTTGGGAAGCGAAAAGTATAACGTTTTTGTCACTGGCACTGAGGCAGAGGGAGAGGGAGAGCTGCTGCGGGATAGACTGATTAAGCCCAATCCAGCTGTTGTAGACCTCACTGGGAGAATGAGCCTTTCGCAGCTAATTAGCTTTATTGAAAGTGCTGATGCCTTGGTGGCCTGCAGTACCGGTCCGCTACACATTGCTTCGGCCTTGGGTAAGTTGACCATTGGCCTTTTCCCCCCAATCCGACCAATGCATCCGGGGCGATGGGCTCCAATTGGCGCTCAAGCAAAAGTGCTAGTAAAAGGCGATGAGTGCTCCGATTGCCGGAAAACGATGCACTGCCACTGCATTACTGAGATTCAACCGGAAGAGGTTGCGGTGCTATTGACTGGATTCAAAAAAAAGGAGTAGCTAGCATCCACATTTTGTTGATTTATGCTCAGCATGAATCTGGGGAAATAATTTTCGACCGTTTTGGCCACTTCATCTCAACTTTTTTCGAGGATTAAAATACCGTTAGAATGGAATTTTACCTTGTAATCACCAAGTATATCTCCTACACTACTATTTCGAAATAAGTCGTGGTCCCAAAACCTATCGGTGTTCGTGTTGTAGTCGTTAACTACATACTTGTAGTTATTTTGTGAGCAGAAGAGTAGGAACTTCTCCGGATTGTATTTTTCTGAGTCTTTACCAGAGATTAAACAGTAGTGGTAGTAGGATAGCATACCAACGATTTTGCTATTCTCAATGGTTCCAAAAATGGTACACTCAGGACCGATTATTGTTGCATTTTTGTCTCCAACCAGGGCGGTAATTTCCCTGTTTCTAGCCATTAGGTTTGGCTGTTTAAAGTCGATATACTTTGTTATGGAGATAATATTTGCCAAAAAGTATACTGCCATTGCGGTAATAAGAATCAGATGATTCTTTTTTCCCTTGTTCCAAAGATTGACAACACCATAAGCGGCAATAATTGCCATGTAAGGGAAAAAAAGCAAAAGGTATTTAGACGTCTTCCCGTGCGATAGTATTCCAAAAAGAACAATTGCTGAAAAAACGAACGTCAATAAACCGGGGTACTGCGAAGCGATTTTTTTTCGGTATGCAATTGAAAAAACGAAAAAAGGTAAGCTGATCAAGATTTCCGGTATGCTGTGGAAAAATCGTTGATTTTCGTCGATCAACTTTAGAAGATAATTTTTCTCAGCACCCACCAGGTTTGGTTCATGGCTCCACTGATAAAGGAAAAGGTGAAGTTTTTCACTACTATTTATGTCAAAAAAGAACAGCAAGGAAACCAACGTTGCAGGTAGAGCAAACTTGACAAGGTCTGCAAACTTGCGCTTGTGGATAAGAAGAACAAGACCACCTGCACCTACAAAGATAACCCCATTTAGGTGGGTAAACACTGCGGTACCTGCCAATAGACCGGCTATCCAAGCTGCATTCTTGTTACCCTTTAACGATCGGGATATAAAGATGAAACTGCAAAATCCGAGAAACATCATCATGCTTTCTGGTCGGAATACAAAGGCTTGATTAAACACCAGTGCATTAAGGCCAAGAATGAAGAAGGCGGTTAGAAAAACGTGAATAGCTTGTTTGGTATTACTGGTAGCTTTAACCAAATATTTATAAATGACCAAAATAAGAGCAGCAAAAAACAGTACGCTGATCAGCCGAAGCAGATAGTAATTAAACCCAAAAATAGAGATTATCCCTGCACCAACTAGGGCAAATAGCTTATGGTATACAAAGACTTGGTTTTCATATCCAAGGTGTAACCCTTCATAAAGAAAAGAACTTGCTTTTCCTGTCTTTGCAATGCGATAGGACCATTCTCCTATGATGGCTTCGTCAAGGTTCGGGTAGTGGAAAAAGATCGCAACTACGGCAAGTACAAGCATAAATGCAATGCCACTATATAAATAGATTGCTTCTTTTTTATTGAAGCCTAAGCGCTGCAAAAAGTTCATTTTGTTAGGTAGAATGAGGTTATTAGCTTACAAATATGCGAAATATGCTCTTCTTCAAGTTCATAGTACATGGGTAGTCTAACAAGACAATCCGAGTAGTAGTCGCTATTATGTAGCTCGTTCCCTTTGTATCTTTTGGAATAATAAGGACTCTTATGTAGAGACAGGTAATGGAACACGGCTAATATCCCATTTGATTTAAGCATTGCAATAAGTTTTTCCCTATCCTGCGGGGTATTGCACAACAGGTAAAACATGTGTGCATTGTTGGTGGCATACGATGGAATATGTGGAAGTTTAATATGACCCTGAGCCACCAGCGGGCTGAGTTGTTCATAGTAAAGATTCCATGATTTTTTTCTCATCTGCTGTATGTCCTCAATACTCTCAAGTTGAGCGAACAAAAAAGCGGCAGTGGTTTCTGCTGGAAGAAACGATGAACCAATATCCACCCAACCATACTTATTTACTTCCCCACGAAAAAACTCTGCTCTATTTGTTCCCTTCTCCCAGATAATTTCAGCACGTCGAATAAACTGTTCGTCGTTTATGACCAACATGCCGCCTTCACCTGAAATAATATTTTTGGTTTCGTGGAACGAGAAGGCTGCCAAATGGCCTATGGAGCCAAGTGGGCGTCCCTTATAATAAGAGTCGATTGCTTGAGCGGCATCTTCTACAACAAGCAGGTTATGTCGATGGGCAATGTCCATTATCATATCCATGTCGCAAGCAATTCCTGCGTAGTGGACAGGAACAATCGCCTTGGTTTTTGGTGTTATTAACGCCTCAATCTTGGTGGCATCTAGGTTGGGGTTTTCTGATCCACTATCGGCAAATACAATGGTTGCTCCCCTCAATACAAATGCGTTGGCTGTAGAAACGAAGGTGTAGGATGGCATAATTACCTCATCGCCCTCTTTTATGTCGAGCAAGATTGCAGCCATTTCAAGGGCATCAGTACAAGATGTTGTTAAGAGCACCTTTTTAAAGCCATACTTCTCTTCAAAAAAATCGTGACACTTCTTGGTAAACATTCCGTTGCCGGATATTTTTCCTGAAGATACGGCCTGATAAAGGTAGTGTACCTCCTTGCCGGTTAAGTAAGGTTTGTTAAATGGGATATTCATTGCTTTAGCCAGATATGGTAAATATTTACTTCGTCACTAAGGGTATAACCCAGCGACTCATAGAAGTTGCATGCCTGCTTGTTACTTCTTTGCGTCGCTACAGAAAGGTTTTTGATGCCTTTTTTGTAGCATATTTGCTCCGATGCGTCCATCAACTTTGTTCCAATCTTCATGCCTCGTGCTCGTTCATCAACAGCGATTAGACCAATAGAGGCAGCCGAATCCCCTTTATTTTCAATTGTCACTAACCCCTGAACTTCATTGTTTGTATTATAACCCAAAACATCAATGGAAAGGTCTCCATTCAGTGACTTTTCTATCCATGTAGTATAGAGGCGCTCAAATTCGTTGTTTATAAAGTTAGAGTCTAACTTAAATCGAGATTGCCATCCACTTTGCAAAGCCAAAGAAAGGATGGTTGGAGATATTTCCTCATGTAGCAATGAGGAAATATTGGAAACCATTTTCTTTTCAACAGGGGCCTTTTGAAATGTGACCTTAATGTCGACGGGTTGTAATTTTAATTGATTTGCCAGCCTTAGCAAAGCGTGGTTGGAGGGGTTAACAAACCAATATATCAGCTTCGTTCCCTTTTCGTGCTCCTCCTTTATTAGATTTAATATTGAATCATGCGAGATGGCATCGTCATCTAATTTACCAATAGGATATCCAAAAAAAGAAGAGTCCCATTCTAATTTAGTATATTGAATGGGTCTCATTATAAGGATCCAACTTTTTCATCAATGAAATAAAGGGGTCTATCTTTTACCTCATCAAATATTTTGCCTACATACAGTCCTAGAAAGCCAAGGTTTGCAAGAATTAACCCTCCAATAAAAAACATTGATACCATAAGACTTGTCCAGCCCTCAATGGGAACTCCTAGTGCTAATTTTTTGAAAATGAGATAGATGCCGAAAATAAATGAGAGAAAAGCAAATATGAGACCAATTTTTATTGACAATCGGAGGGGCCTATTGCTTTGTGATATAATGCTATCAATGGCAAAATTGATTAACTTCCTAATGGTGTAGGCTGATTCTCCTTCCTTACGTGCAGCATGTTCAATGTCAACATATCCAATTTTGTATCCAACCCATTTCACAAATAGGGGAAAGGATCGACTCTGCTCTCGAAGAGATATTACCGAGTTGATAACCTTTCTGTTACAAATGCTATAGTTAGCAATTGTGCTATCAAAATCACTTTCTGCCAGATAATTGTATGCTTTATAGAATGTTTTGCTTGATATCCTTTTCAAAAAACTATCGTGACGATTGTATCTGCGGCCAAACACCACGTCATAGCCCTCCTGTGCTTTAGCATAAAGCTTAGCTAATTCTTCGGGCTGATCTTGTAAGTCACAGTCCATAACTACAACCCATTCGCCCTTTGTGTGATCCAGTCCAGCCGTTATAGCTTTGTGCTGGCCGAAATTTCTTGAGAGGCTAATTCCCTTTACTCTTTGGTCAAGCTTTGAAATCTCAACAATGGTATCCCATGGATTATCTGGACTTTTGTCATTTACCAGTATTATTTCAAAGTCTTCAGTAATTGATACCAGTGAATTTTTAAGGCGAAAGAATAATTCAAGTAACGTTGTTTTGCAACCATATACTGGAATCACAACAGAGATATGAACCATCTATTTCGTTATTAATTGATAGTACAAAACAACGAAAAAATAAATCTATTTGGAATTATTTTACCCAATATCGCTTATTCGCTCCAGCTTAACGGTATCAAGAATCTTTACTTTTCTACCATCTAGGGCAATTACCTGCTCAGAGGCAAAGCTTGAGAGCGTTCTGATGGCGTTGGAGGTGGTCATGTTGGAGAGGTTAGCTAGGTCTTCGCGGGAGAGGTATACCTTTAAGGTTGCACCGTCATCCTCATATCCGTACGTGTCGCGCAAAAAAACGAGCGATTCAGCCAATCTTCCTCGAATGTGCTTTTGGGTAAGCGTTACTGTTCGATTGTTTGAAAATCCCAGCTCGGTGGCTAATGATTTTAGGATGCTGAGAGTAAGCTCTGGATTGTTATGGAGTATTCCAAAAAGAACATTTTTTTCGATGACCGAAATAACACAATCTTCAATGGTTTGTGCCGACGAGATGTAGTTTTCTTCTGCAAAAAGAGCCCTATAACCAATTATGCTCACGGGCTTTGCCATTCTTACAATCTGTTCTCTTCCGCCAACACCCTCCTTGAAAAGCTTAACCTTACCTCGAATGAGGCAAATAAGGCCGGATGGTTTGTCTCCCTCCTTGTAGATGATCTCGTTTTTCTTATACTTTGAGCTGCTGAAATTGTCTTTAATAATTGTTTTCTCCTGCTCTGTGAGCTCTTGAAACAGGGAGTATATCGAATCTAGGCATGCGTTTGAGTCAATGTCCAAGTGTGCCATGAGTTTCTAGAAATTGTGTTTTAAAGCATACAAAGGTATGCTTTTTTTTAAAAATGCTATGTTTTCTAGCATAATTTGGATTATCGGATAAACCGAGCAACAAGGGGAATGCGCCTCCCAAAACCAAATGCCTTGGATGAGACGCGAATTACTGGTGCAAATTGGAATCGCTTATATTCGTTGGTGTTTACCAAATATACAACCTTTTTCACAAGCGTTGCATCATACCCTTCAGCAACAATTTCGGATATACTAGCCTGTTGTTCAATGTATTTAAAGAGAATGGCATCCAGAATTGAGTAGTCCGGCAGGGAGTCAGCGTCTTTTTGGTCAGGACGAAGCTCTGCTGATGGTGGCTTGGTGATGGTATTGATGGGGATAATTTCCTGATTTCTATTGATGTATTGAGCTAGCCGAAAAACGTCTGTTTTGTATACATCGCCCAGCACCGAAATGGCTCCGTTCATATCTCCATATAGGGTTCCATAGCCAACTGCAGCTTCACTTTTGTTGGTAGTATTGAGGAGCAAATGGCCAAACTTGTTGGATATGGCCATTAGTAGCGTTCCCCTTATTCTGGCTTGAATGTTTTCTTCGGTGACGTCGATTTTAGTTCCTTCAAAAACAGGGGCGAGAGTTGATTCAAATGCTGAAACCATCGGCTCAATACCAACAACATCGTATTGGACTTTCAAGTTGGCTGCCAAATCGATGGCGTCCTTTACAGAATGGTCCGACGAGTATCGTGACGGCATTAGTGCAACCCTCATGTTTTCGTTACCAATTGCTTCTGCTGCAAGGCAAAGCACA
>DATKVT010000200.1 GCA_035529935.1 Williamwhitmania sp.
AAGCGGGGGTCGCCAGCTTTAGACGCTCAAATTAAATTTGTTTTCTGAGGAGGTGCCTTTTACGCAACAAGAATACTGCCCGTGTTTATTGGTGTGCAGAGTCAAAAACCTGTTATTCTAAATTTAGTCGGACAGTAGTGAAAACATTAGAAATATTTTCCACCATAGGTATGGCTCCAGCGTCGATTTCTCTGGCTATGTTGATAAGTTTTTCAGCAATAAGATTTTCAACTTCGACTTAAGCAAGGAAATTGAGAAAATGATTGACTCTCATATAGCCAACATTGCCAAGGATATTAAGGTCGACTCCTACAAATACCAGCTAAGTAACTATGTCAATTTTTTAGTTCAATGCTTCATCGCTGCAAAAATTTGTACCCCTAGGGATATCGTTAAATTCAAAAATGCTGGCAATATTAATTACAAAGGTTTTCTGCTCCCAGGCAATTCAAATATCAGAAACTATGAACTACTTATTCCAATAATCTTTGATATTCTTTCAGAAATGTTTGGCAATAATTCCAAAATATCTTCATTTTTTACTCAGTGTGTTGAAAATATAGAAAACATTCAAGGAAATATAGATATTCCATTTTCGAGAGATATTCTATTAAACTCTGCATTGTTCATGTATTCCTTAAATAATTCAATTAAAGATGAAAACAATTTTGTTTATGAATACAGACAGATGACTATAAGTTTTATGGTTCAAAGAAAGCATTATGCGAATAATGGTTCTAAATCAACATACTTTGCTATTTCCCTAGAAAAAGAATCAGAATATAAACATTTAGTAAAACTCTGTTTTGAAATTCTTAATGATGCCTTTACTAGTTATATAAAAATTAAGAACAACTAAACCGCGCCATAGAAATACCTAGCAAAAAAGCATTTCCTGTAAATTGCGTGAAACTAATACTTTTCTTTTTGTAACTTGCCTAAGCGTAAAGTGCCAGTTCTTTTTTGGTAAGGAAATCGTTGGTCGACAGCAACCGGAGGAGCGTAGCACTTTACGCAAACTTTTTTTTATAAAATATGACCCCATCCTGGCCTTCCCCTAACAGGGGAAGGAATGTGCTAACACTCCTACAGCTTGTTACAATAACCTAACCTCGCATAGAGAGGGCCTCACCCTTGTAGGGGAGGTTGGTGGGGGTCAGGTCACCATGCCAAATGACACCTTCCTAGCCTTCCCCTAGCAGGGGAAGGAATGTGCTAACACTCCTACAGCTTGTTACAATAACCTTACGGTCCATAGAGCGAGTTCCCCCTAATAGGGGGAGTGGTGAGGATCAGGTCACCATACCAAACGACCCCATCCTGACCTTCCCCTAACAGGGGAAGGAACGTGCTAACACTCCTACAGCTTGTTACAATAGCCTTACGGTCCATAGAGCGAGCTCTCCCTAATAGGGGGAGGTTGTGAGGGTCAGGTCATAATATACCTCTCTCGTCCTGCAATTTCCAACTGAATTCGCGCCACAACCTGTAATAAGTCTTGCATGACCTGCTCATTGGTGAAGCGAATTACCTTGAGATCGTAGTTAAGCATTATCTCGTAACTCCTATCCTCATCGTGCTCCCGCTGTGAAAGGGAGTTATGGTAACCTCCATCCACCTCAATAATTAGCCTCAACGGATGACAATAAAAATCTGCAATAAATCGGTCGATTGGATGCTGCCGACGAAAGCGATAGCCCAACCGTTTTTGTCTAAGTGCCTGCCATAAGATCTTTTCAGCCTCAGTTGGTCGTTGCCTCAACTCTCGAGCCATCGCTATGGTAGAATCGGTGGCGTTGCAGTACATTGAAAATGATGATTTCATATCGTTCCGCATTGCATTCAAGCTCAAGTTACGGCAAAATCACAATGCATCCTTAACCTACCTATGTAAAATGACCAGACGACCCCTTCCTGGCCTTCCCCTAACAAGGGAAGGAATGTGCTAACACTCCTACTGCTTGTTACAATAGCCTTAAGGTCCATAGAGCGAGCTCCCCCTAATAGGGGGAGTTGTGGGGGTCAGATAATTTCGCCAAGTTACTCCTGCATAACGTTACTAGTAGATTTCCGCATCTCAACATTTCCATACTTTTCCTAAATTGCAGGAATACATAAAAACATCACCATGCCCAACAATAATCTATCGCAACTACTGCTAAACTTTTTGCTGCAGCTGGTTCCCTCTCCCGACGAGGGTATTGAAGCACTTCTGGAGTCGATGGAGCATAGGAAACTGGTTCATAAGGAGCATCTGGTGATGGCGGGTGAGGTAGCTCAGAGTATTGTGTTTTGCGCCAACGGCTACTTCCGCTTTTACCACTACCTGCCCAACGGCACGGAAGTAACCAGCGACTTTTACTTTGCACCCAACGTTGCCACCTCCTACACCAGCTTTATCACCCGTAAGCCATCAGCCGTTTACGTGCAGGCCATGGAGGATATGGAGGTGCTGACCATTGGTCATGAGCAGCTAATGGAACTCTACCATCGTTACCCCAGCGTGGAGCGAATAGGAAGGCTGATGGCCGAGCAGGTGGCCATAACCTCCGAAAAGCATCTGTTCAGCCTGCTAAACTACAATGCGGAAGAGCGCTACGCTGCACTAATGCAGGAGCATCCCGAATTTATCCAACAAATTCCGCTTCATTACATAGCCTCCTACCTTGGCGTAACCCCCGAAACCCTTAGCCGAATTCGCCAGCGAATCCGCTGACACTCCCATTTCTTGACATTTGTCAAGAGCCACTCCTCACCGGCAACCTTACTTTGCGATTCGGAAAACAAAATTCGAGTCCCATGAAAATGTTCATATCTACATTGCTCGCGCTGGCCATGCTCTGCAGCTGCGCCTCATGCCAAAAGGAGGAACTACACTTTACCCAAGGAGACATCCGAATCGAAGTAAAGACGGGAGAACACTGGCTGCACGATTTCCCGATTCTGCTGGGAATATCGAAAAAGAATCCTCCCCAGTTTGCCATTTGGATAGAAGACACAGCCGGAAACTACCTCACCACCATTTTTGCCACCTACAAAATTGCCACCGAAGGCTGGGTAAGCAATGGAGGCAATCGGCGCAAGGAAGCGCTGCCATACTGGTGCCATAAGCGAGGTATTGTTTACCCCGACGGGCTGATGCTCCCAACCAAGTCCCAGCCGCTCACCGACGGTATTACAGGTGCAACACCAACCGGCGACAAAATAATTCAGGTAAGGTTGAAGGAACTATCGCTCCCTGTCGTCATCAAGGCCGAGTTTAACCACTCGCTGGATTTTAACGACAACTTCCCCAAAAACGCTTCTTCCGGTAACGCCAACTATTCTGGGGGAAAAATGGGAAGCGGTCAACCCGCCGTGGTTTATTCCGGTACGCTTTATCCCAATGCCACCACTCCACTCTTTCTCACCCTCGTTAGCCACAGTAGCCCCGATGGCTCCAGCGGCAATCTATACACCGATATGGATAAACTCACCACCGCCAAGAGCATCGTTAGCTACATTAAGGTAGAAATTGTAAAATAGCGCGACATGAAAACTACAACAATACTAATCCTAGGACTATTCATTGGCAGTTCACTTACTGGACAGGCCCAAACAAACAACCGTATTGCGCTACAACTCTCGCACAACCAAGTTACCATAAGCTATCGCTTACAAAGTGATAAAATTCCAGTTTGGGTAGAACCCTACGTTGGAGTGGCCAATCAGGATGTCAATGCCAAATTCGACGACAAGTTAGGTGGCCTAAAAGTTGGCATTCCACTGTATTCAACTAACCGATTGAACTTCTACGCTGCGCTAAACACGGGTATTTATATTCCTGTTAACCATCTATACAAAGCTGCCACACCCTACCTGGGTGCGTTGGGGGGTGTAGAACTTCAGTTGGGGAAAAATCATCACCATGGTCTCCTTCTGGAATGCGGTTACACCTATGGAACTCGCGATTACAGGCAATACTACGAAAGTAAGTTGGTTGCTGTAACTACCGTTGGAGAGTTCAAAGTTTCGCCACTCTACTACGCGCTTGGGTATTGCTACAAATTCTAACCTACGTTCTACATTACAACCCGCCCAACCCATCGAGCAAGCTGGTGAGCGCAGCATCGGATGAGGCGGTAAGGCTTACATCTAAAGTTGAATCCTGCGCTACCGTAATGTTTGAATTGTAGACGTAAGGGGTTCCCGAGCTAATGCCAATCAGTATAACTTTCACGCTCTCACCCACGGGCAAGTTGCTTGCCGTTTGTGAGGTTACCTGCTTTAAGCACTTAAGGTTGGGGAAGTAGAGAAACTTGGCAACATTATCCAGGTTGTCGGTAGTGGAGCCAATGGTGTAGGTTGCGGCTGCGGGTGCCGAGGTGGCCTTTCCACAGCTCACCCAGCCCAGCTGAGCTATATCGCCACTGTAGCCATATGCTGTAGCTGTAAAGCCACCTGCAGGGGTATCTACCCAATTTACTGTTGTACCGCTCTCCGCTCCGTAGTATATCAGCATGTTGGCTATGGGTGCAGCGTTAGGTATTTCCACTGTCCATGTCATGGTTGGGCGCAGCACCAACTCCTGATTATCCTTAAATGCCCTAACCCGAACCTCGCCGGCGGTGGTCAGCAGGGTTAACCCGGAGGTGGAAGGCATCTGGTAATATATCATATCCTTGGGGGTGTAGAGCTCCACCAACTTTACCGTGTAAGGGTAGTGCACGCTATCGCCATTGGCAAACATCAGCTTCTCCTTGGCCGCCCAAACCTTGGTTCCCATATTTCCAACAATGGGTCCGGGTCCATCCTGGGTAATCTCAAAGTCCTGCTCCGCCGGCTTGTTGGCGTTAAAATAGTCGGTCGACGATTCATAGCTGTTCTTCTGGCTCTGTTCTGGCTCCACCCTCTCTTTGGAACAGCTGGCAAAAACTCCAAATCCAGCCATGGCAACAATTGCCAAAAGCACCTTAACATGTTTCAAAGTTTGCATCGTCGTATTGTTTAGTTTTTTGTATTTCAAAATTAACACTTCTCCTAAAATAACATGCTACCGCCTACGGTGTAGCGGCTCGCCGTAGGCTGGACAACCGGAACCGCCGCCGCCCTTGCTCTTGCATCCAAAGGTGTAGGCAATGCCCAACCGCAGGTTGGCCTCCCGCCACTTAACGTTGTACCTACATTCCAGAAACGGGTAAAGGCAGCGGTTTAGCTTTATACCGGCCCCCGCTTCAGCATCCCAGTTGGAGAACTTGGCGTTTTTTACAGCACTATTTTGGTAGTTAATCCAGCCATTGTAACCACCGTGCAGAATACCGTAGCCGGTCCACTGCTTTGCTTTAATTACATTCAAGTGAAGGCTGGCACCAGCGTAGAACTCCGTTACCTTGTTGAAGGCCGGATAGTAAGCTACCTGCGGCACTATGCTAAAATACTTATAGGGCAGCTCAACCCTCAGTCCTGCACCGTAACTCGAGGTCTGAATATTGTAGATTACCTCTCCACCCAAAGCAGTGTGCTGAGCCTGCAGAACAGAACTAAATGCCACAAATGCTATGGTGGCAATGAATAATTTCGCGCTATTTGCCATGGTACTTACTGCTTTTGATGAGCAATATAGATAATTGCAACTAGGTGGCAAAATTGGAAATGGGTCCCTTAACTTATAGTCCCCTCTTTACAAGAAAGTTTTAATTGAAATATTGCAAAAGGCCAAACTAACAGTAGTTTGGCCCTTGTATTTTAAGAGAAAGATTTATCTGCTTTTTTATTACTACAATTTAGTACTCAAGACTGCCATTTTGTTATTTATATTTCAAGTTAGCTTTTATAACCAAAATACCATTTATTATTTATTAGCAAAAAAAACCTCGTTGCTATAAACTGTGTAACGTGCATTTTTTGTGTACGCTCTTAAATAATACTTCATCCCTCCTTCAAGACCGGAGTAAATAGTATCGTTGAACCCAGTAAGATTTTTTGCCAGTATACCCAAAGACACATAGTGAAATTTAGAAGGGTCATTGTGATGCCATACATCCACAATAACAAACCCATGATCGATGATTTCAAGACTATCCTTATATGCAATATTAGCATGGAACGCCACATACTTATTTGGCATTACATCGAGCTTATCGATAACTACAAAAGGGTAATCTTTAGGTTGAACCACAGCGTCCTTCTCACAACCTATTTGTAGAAAGGAAATGGCGAGAAGGATAATAAAAGAGCAGTATCTCATGGCTATATGTTTATTTCGAAAAGAAAGGTAATCTCAGAATCGCTCATCGAAGATGGATGAGCTAGACCCAAAACGGAACTGTAGCGCACCTCCAAGAAGATGGACCGTCGGTAGCTGAGCCTATACTCCACCCCTCCTCCAAATGAATATCCAAATTGCATTTTATCAACTAGCGGATATGGGCCAAGATCAGCAATATTTACCCTGTTATTTATAATTGTAGACTCGTATAAATGGTTAATATTTTGAATGTTATACGAGAATATGCCTCCTGCATTTGCAAAGGGGCGTATTTTGTTTGAAGGGTATGCATACCGTAAAAGCAACGGCATCTTAATGCCGGATAAAGTGGAAATATAATCAACATCCATGTTGCCAAACACCCCGGTTCTCGATATCCGCTGTTGTGAAAAGTATGCCTCCGGATGAAACGAAAAGTCACTTGTGCGAATTGGCTCATCAAGAAACACACCAACTATAAATCCTCCCTCGTAGCTAAAGTTGAGCAGATTCAAGTCAGCCATCTGCTGCAAAGGAACCTGCTTTACCAGCTCATAGCCAACTGTAATACCATATCGAAAATAGGGAAAAGGTTTGGATACACATCCGTTATAGCGCGAGATTAACTTTGCCATAGAGTTCCTGCTGTAGCGAACAAGCTTGGCAGCATTCGCCGCCATTGGACAGCCCGACATTAACTCGACCAGCTGTTTGTTAAAACGCTGGTTCTGCTGGGAGCGCCGCGGTAGTTCAAAAGTAGAGATGCTGTCTTTTTCAATGAAAAAGTGCCTTCTCCAACCCTGTTTATAGTAATACATCGTCAAACCGGGCTTCCCCAAGCGCTCCATAAAAACCCGGTGCGTAGAATCACCATTCGGTACACTCTTTGAAATATATACGCGTCCATTCTTACACCCAAATTCTTTTATTTGATTGGGCGAATACGGAACGAGGTGATCCCCAACCTTGATCTGGACCAACTCGGAAGTATGGTACCCACCAATCAGATTTTTCCCAGTTGAAAAGGAGCTGTCCTTAAAATAATACTCGTTCTGCCCACTGGTGGTAAAAGGAAGTATAAAAAACAATGCTATTATATACCAACACTTCATCATAAGCTAGCTATTTGAAAATTGCATATGTTTTGTAACGGATAAATTTCTCATTAAAAAATAATTCTTGGTTTCACCTCCAATGTTTCTTAACAATTGAGGTCTATATTAGAATCGATAACCTAATAAGAAATAGTATCTGGTTGATAGTGAAGAAAGCAACTCATATTCGGAAATACCATTTCCAGTTTCCCGCACAACTTCAAAAGAATATCGGCGAAAATCAGTTCCTAGGCCAACCACATAACCAAACTCATATTTTCTTACATCGTCTAATGCTTTCCCAATTTCTTCGCCATACAACTCTGACTCAATTCTTTTATAGTTAGTAGAAGTAGCTGCAAATCCAAAAGAAATACCTGCGTTACAAAAAATAGTAAAATCTCCAACAGCATAGTTATATCGTGCCATATTGAGCATTTTGATATAGGAAAACCCAAGAGATACGTATGTGGTGGAGTAACTATTCTCCTTCACATAATCACTAAACTTAAATTTTGTATACAATAACTTACTGGCTATAGACCACTTTTTCAGGTTTCGTGGAAGAACATAATTGAAGGATAATCCTCCCGTGACGTTTACAGAATTACTCATATCAGCATTTACAACACGGATGAATACTCGATTATCGCCACTTTCAAATTTCAATGATGTTGTTGATATCCCAGCGACTACACTAACTTTCATTGATCCCTTTTCTGTTTTCTTCTGAAAATCAATCCCAGAATTAGTGCATTTATTGTAGAAGAGAAATAGGTTTTCTATACTCCTCAGATTGTACTTAACAGAGGACAATTTAGACATAACCGAAGGGCAATCGTTAAGGTAAAAAGAGAGCTGACCCAGATACTTGTTGTTTTCAGAAACAATAGTTTGATCATGATCTTCCTTCAAATACCGCTTGTAAACTAACAATTCGTAGGATGAACCACTTTTAATATAGAACTGTTGTTCACCCAGCCTGTTAGTGTAGGTATACAAACTTTTTTTGCCCTTTAAAATCGCCTGCAAGAATGTTGTATCATTTTCAAATTTTACCTCATTGTTGTATTCGAGATCATTTGTTTTAAAAGGGCTGACCTCTGTCTTTATTATGGCACTTTCATAAATTTCATCGAGAACACTAAATGCCTTAATTTCTGTAGGAAAGAACACTACCTTATCGTCCGTCAGCTTTTCCTTGAAGGATATTTTTTTTGGATTCTTCTCCCAATTACGATAATCAATAAAACCGTGCAGTGTATCACCTTTAAACGATACAATATATCCTGCAATGTAGTTCTCCTGGCTAAAGATTGCTTGGAACATTAAAAGAAATAAAATAGTAAGCAGAGTTCTCTTCTCAGTAATCTTTGTTTTCATGTTTATAATTTTATCAACTCTTTTCGAAATTTCGTTATCGGTAATACAAATCTAAATAAGATTATTTTTTATTCCTATACAGAATAGGAGAAAACTGCAATAAAAATTTATTTGTAATGCACCAGCCTAACAAACAACGAGTTGGAATAAATGATATCTATCAACTAAGCAAAAGAAAAAAAATTGTGAAGAATTTCGATTGTAATTATGCTATGCACAACTTAACAACGGCTGCAAAGTCAAAAGTTTAACTCAATAATATTCCGAAATATATAGCTAACCCTAAGCATATCTTACTCAACGAGATTTCTCCTCTGCCAACACGCCCAACCCGGTGGATTATTTCTATAAGTGAATCACAAAAGATAATATCAAACCCAGCACAATTAGCACGCTAAATCCAGCAATCAACGGCTTACGGATTGACCTATCGCCAAAAGACAATCCATACACCATTTTTAACAGGTTGTTGCTAGTTATGGCATTTAGCACCGCCATAACTAAAACAGCACTATCTATATTCCACTTGCTTTGGAAGAGGTTTAGAATAAATGGATCGATGTCGGTTACCCCAACCACAAAGGAAAGCACGTTGATACCACCCGTTCCAAAATTCTTGTTGATAATCCCGGTAATTGTCCCAAAAAAGATGAAAAGGGCTGCAAACACCAGCGCCGTTTTAAACTCCAGCGGGTTAGTTTGCGATTTGAGGGTTATAGCCTCCCCTTCCGGCTTCGGCTTGCCACGATGAAACTTTAAAAAGAAGATGGCGATAAGAGCGGAGGCGATAATAAAAATGGCAAACGAGGGAGCCAACTTAATCGCAATATCCTTGTTGAAAAATAGGGCAAGCAGGAATATGCGCAGATACATCATGGTGGTGGCCAAAATAATGGCAGCAACCAGCTTGTTGCTCTCGGGCATCTCCTTGCTCTTTCGGGCGAGAATAATGGTTGTAGCTGTGCTGCTGTATAGCCCGCCCAATATTCCGGTAAGAATTATTCCCGAATCGGGGAACACGAACTTCTTGAGCAGGTAGCTGAAGTAGGATATGGCCGACACGGCTACTATGGCTAGCCAGAACTTGTAGGGCGAAATGTTGATTTCGGCTGATATGGGCGTATCGGGCAGCAGCGGAAGAATTACACCCGCAACCACCAAAAACTTGGCCAGCGTGATGAACTCACCATTATCGAACTTCTTTGAAAACTTAAAGAGCGTCTCCTTTATTTCTGTGATGATAAGCACCAATACTACAACTAGGATTACCATCCAAGCGGGTTGCGTATACATTAAAGGCGCAAGGCAGTAGGTGATTAGCGCAATCACGAGGGAGGTAAATCCGAATTGCTTCTTAATTTGAATTTTCTGGTAGTAGAAAATGCCAAGCAGCAGGGCAATTACCCCACCACCGCCAAGAAAGGGCGTTAAGTTTTGGGGGCTGATAATGTAGAGTATGAAACCTAGAATCCCTATTACGGTAAAGGTTCTATCGGTGCCAAAGAGGCTCTCCATCTCCTCCTCTATGTGGTGGCGACGCTGCTCCAACCCAATTAGAAGCGAGAATAGGGTTACCAGCACAAACTTTATAATGTCGGCAGGGATATGGTCAAATATTTCAGCGGCAGCTCCCATTGGGTTAGTAGGTTAGTTGAAAAGCCTATTCTTTTCGACAGCTATAAATATATCGAAAAAATAGAAATGAAGTGTAGGGTTCAATCCTTGCATCACAACTTGATTGCTAATCCACACATTACCGATAGCGATCGTATATTATCAGATATTACAAAGAAATCATTAGGTTTAATATTCACGTCAACGCTTAGTCCTAGAGAAACGGATTTATGCAGCTTAATATCGACTCCCCCCATATACGAGAAGGACTGCACTTCGGGAGAGAATGTAAATCCGAAAGCAAATCTCGGTCTTACTATTCCCTTTGGATACACGTACTCTAGCTGAACGGGAATATAATAAAGTATTCTAGATCCCAGATTGATTTCATCAACATGCGACCAAATTATCCCAGTTCTGCAGTATATTTTCTCGCTTGTTCGAGGCATCCAAAAATGACCAATAACGCCCATCTGAAAATAATTCTTGTTGCTCAAATTAAGATCACTGGTATAGCTAGCAACGCCTCCTAAGACCTCAAGTTCAACCTTCAAGGATGGCCTCACCTTCTCAAATACAATGCATGCTTGGTCTTTACCAACCTTGTTATTATAATTCTCGACAAGTTTTTTAAGATTATCATGATCAAGCGTTCTCATGCTAGCAATCCGTGATTGAAGTTCAGGCACCTCCTGGGTAAAGTAGTTTAGTACTCCAATATGCTTTGTTGATTTATAGAAATACTCCTTACCGTCCTTTACCCTAATTCCCTCTTCGTAGGGAATTTCAACTAGGTCGGTGTCACCCTTCCTCAAAAAGTAGTGGTCTCCATTGTCATCTCTTAGGTAATATAGGTTCAGATAGCCCTTAACAAGGTACTCCACAAACACCATCTTACCATTAACTTCTTTCGAAACATAGTATTTACCATCATTAAATCGATACCCAACAATATCGGCTGGGGTATATGTTACTTCATCGGCAGCGGCGTTTGTCTTAAACCCACATATCTTTCCCATCAACAAATCACCGCGATAATCAATCTCGCCAATCAATGTATCGCCAGCTGCTTTTATTACATATCCTGGTCGAAAATTTTTTTGAGCAGCTAATATGCCCGTTATGAAAACGAATCCTAAAATAAGTAATCCCCTGCGCTTCATTTGATTTAGTTTAGATAATTTCAATTTATAAATTAACAGTTGCTCCCTTGTATAGTGTTGATTGGAGTTTATTTCAACTTATACGGCGCTCGCCATTAACTAAGTAAACCTAAATAAAATTTGCTGATTATCCAAAAATTGAAAAACAGATTATTGCCAAAAGGAATCTTCCATGAAACATTTTATTGGAACAACCTAAACAGAAGTTGATTTTCTTGAGATTGAAATTGAGACTCCTACGCCCACGATGTAGGGCTGATACTTTTTCTCCTCTTCTGTCCTCGAAAACCCGACCTTCTTCAAGTCCTTATTGCCGAATTCTATTGGTGCTTGTTCAGATTGAAATTTCAGTCGGTTGTGCCAGCACATGGTTGCATGAACAAAACCATACGCGCACAAATTTCTTTCTTCATCCAGCTAATTCGAAACTAAAGGCATGGTGAATTTAAATATTGTTCCTCTCCCCTCTTCACTTTCAACCCAAATATGCCCACTATTCTTCTCCACAAAATCTTTACACAGCAACAGCCCAAGCCCTGTGCCTTTCTCACCTGCAGTTCCCGTGGTTGAGCTAAATGTTGAAGTATCAAATAGATTTGCAATCTCAGCAGGTTTAATTCCAACTCCATTGTCGGATACGTTGATAACCACCTCTCCCCCACTACTAACTGCATAAAGGGTAATATCGCCTCCGGAATTTGTAAATTTTATGGCATTAGAAATAAGGTTGCGCAGGACTGTTTTAAGCATCTCAACATCAGCAAAAAGGGTAAAATTCTCCTCAGCAAACTGCTTGATATTAATGTTTTTAGCATCAGCCGCCCGCTTTAAACTTTCAACAACCTCACTGCAAATGTCCAAGAAGTTCACCTTTTGCGGATTAAACGGCAGCTTCCCCGATTGCGCTCGTGCCCATAGTAAGGTATCTTCCAGTAAGCCAAACGTGCTTTTTGCCGTTTCGTTAATAATTTTCACCTGAGACTTAATCGTGTACTTATCGTAGTTGTCAATATTGTTGAGTAATAATTCGGAGAACCCAATTAGTGAATTAAACGGAGTTTTTAAATCGTGCGCAAGAATGGACAAAAAGCGATCCTTGTCTGCATTTAGCTCCCTCAACTGGTTGTTTAGGTTGACCAGCTCATCTTGCTCCTGTTTAAGTTTGGTAATATCGGATGAAACACCAATTAAAGCAATTGGGGCGTAGTTCTCATCATAAACAATAGATGTTGAGAGGCTAACGGTGAACTCACTGCCATCTTTTCTTACATTCAATAGCTCCCCCTTCCATCCGCCACTTAGAGTGGCAACCAAAATCTCGTCCACAATGGTGCTACTGTTGTTAGGCGAGGTAATCATGGAAATATGCTTTCCCTCCAGCTCGTCCTCGGTATAGCCATAAGTCTTTATGAAGGACTCATTTACAAATATGATATTGTTCTCCGTATCGGTGATGCTCACACAGTCAGAAATACTTTTCAGCGCGTTTGCAAGCATTGTAATCTCTCTCTCGGCCTGCTTCTGCTCGGTTACGTCCTTAACAAAACCTAAATATTGGTTTTCATCAATTTTTACCGCACTCAACTCGCCCGTGAAAGTGGAGCCATCTTTTCTTAGAAGAGTGAGCTCGCGGGAGTATTTGCCGGTGGTTTGTAAGGCGAAAATCGCCACCTTAAATCCTCTGGAGTTCTCTTGAATGGACATTTGAGAGGCATGCATGGTTAGAATCTCTTCGCGCGAATATCCTAATAGTTCACATGCAGCCATGTTAACATCGACATAAAAGCCAGCAGCGTTTATCACAAAAACCCCATCAGGAGCACTTTCAACGTAGCTTCGAAATTTTGATAAAAGCACCTCGGCACGCTGCCTTTCGTTGGTATAGTGCCTGTGGACAAAACGAATAATCAGAAAAATAAATAATGATGAGTATAGGGCGGTTAAAAAATTATCGAACCAATGAAATGTTTCAGAAGGAATTTTAACAATTAAGTCCGGTCTTAAAAGTTGAATGAGATAAACAACAACGATCAGCGCAATAAACAACGAAATAACATATTTCTTTACCCTATAAGGGACAATAAGTAGCGCCAGCATCAGAACCACCAAGGCAATCATCATGTCTGGACTATTAATACCACCATCAAACACCCATATGGTAAAAATGCCCAAAAAGGAGACTACAACTATTGGAATTTTAAGGGGTTCCATGATGTCCCTAAATCGGGCAAACCAGTATATGGTGAGAAGGGAGCCAAGCAGTACAAGGTTGGTTACAAGGGCAACGGTGGAGGGTGAAATAACTAATACGATGCTGGTGGCTACAACGCTAATCACGATTGCCAGCACAATGGCTGAAAGATAGAGCCGATTCTCCAGGGAGAGAATCTTATCCTCTGCTGCAAGGTAGCTATAGGCTATACCAATTCTACTTTTAGCCATTTTACTCCAATTAACCCTCTCAACGCACAAATGGAGATCATCCTAATAGTCCCTCTACATTCAATGGACTCGATTCACCATAGCCCTATCTAAATGCGACCGATATTCCAAGCACTTCTTTAAGTTATGACCAAGATAAACAACTGATTGCTTACCAAAAAAAGACCAATCGCAGTTTGGTGAATGTAGCCCATTAATGGTTCACTGCACCGGACCAATCGATGATATTGATCAATGCTAGGGCGGGTTTGGTAAAAATGAGAGCAGGGCCTCTCACTGGAGCGTCTTTCAACACTATCATTTTTATACATAGTTGCTACGTGTTGTGTAGCCTGTTTTAGGATGCGTCAGTACACCCACCGGGTAGCCATCAGCAACCACCGCATCCTGCGCATCGATCGGGAGGGGGTGACCTTCCTGCACAAGGACTACCGCGACGGGGCCAGGCAGAAGCCGGTTACGCTCGGCGGGGTGGAGTTCCTGCGCCGCTTCTGCCTGCACATCCTGCCGCACCGGTTCGTGAAGATCCGCTACTACGGCATCCTCAGCGGC
>DATKVT010000201.1 GCA_035529935.1 Williamwhitmania sp.
CAGAGAGGAAAAAGGAAGCTGTTTTCATGCCGAGGCTTCCTGAATTGCCAAAAGAGCGGGGTAACCGCTGTAAGGCCCCTGTCGTTATCGATGGTTTGGGAGTGTGCGTAAAGGGGAAATAGGGTGAACGATTGTCGAGTCTGGTTTTTAAAGCGCCACGCCAGCGGAAACACGCCAAAGTGGTCTCTTGCCGCATCGCGGTAGTTCCAGTATAGAAGCACCACTCGCGAAAGGCTGGTGTCGTTTGCCTCCGTTGCTCTGCTCTTTTGCCACCACAGAGGAAACAGCAACTCCCCTCGCCCTTGTTCTGTGGTAAAGCGCCAGAAGAAGGGGCTTACGGCCATATGAGAACGCTTGCCGTCATCCGATTTCCCCTTTGAATAAAACGGAATTACTGAGGTTGATTGATATTCGGGATTGTAAAAATGCCAAATAAGAGGAAAAATAATGCTTCCCCCATAGGTTGGTGTTTGCCAGTACCAGTATATCGGGAAGATAAAATTTGTTGTGTGGAAACCATCTCCAACCACCTGTTTTCGATAGCGCCAAATGGGCAGTAGCGTGTTGCTGGTGCTTTCCGGCGAACGGAAATGCCAAAATAGAGGGGTAAGCATTAAGTGTGATGCATCTCCTTGGGGTGAGCGACCTGTGGAGAAAAACGGGAGAACGGTTAGCGATGAGTAGTTGGGGTTGCTAAACTGCCAAATTATAGGCACAAAGAACCGTTGGCTGCTCTGCTGGTCTTGGTAGAACCAATAGAGCGGAAAGAGCACGAGTGAGTTGCTATGCTCATACCGGGTTTGCCAAGTTCTGCTCCACACAATTGGGAAAAGAGTATTGCTGGTGCTCTCCTCATCCTGAAAATGCCAATACAGTGGAGTTAAAACAAGATGCCGACTAACGCCATCGGGGCTGTTGCCTCTGGAAAAGAATGGTATAAGAGTAAGCGAGTGATATAGCGGGTTGGTGAATTTCCACACCAACGGAAACATTCCGGCATTGCTTATTCCCGGTCGATGCTCCGACCAGTAGAAGGGGAAAAAGATTTTGGTGGAAATGGAATCGGTTCCATGACCTATTTTTTGATCCCACCACAAGGGTAGAAATAGGTGACTGGAACTCAGGGGTGTGTGGAATTGCCAGTAAAGAGGCGTTACTGCTAAGGTTTGATTTCCCTTTTGTTTATTTACTCCTTTAAAATAGAGAGGTAGGAATATACTCGTTACGCGTTTTGGATTTTTAAATTGCCAGAAGGCAGGGAATACAACTAGGTAAGATTTTTGCGTGAGCTGGTTTTGCTGGTACCAGAAAAAGAAGAGCAGGTTATTCTCCATTATTAACCCATCGTGCGATTTTTTAACCTCAAGGAGATTTATGCGGGGGGCAAGCTCCAGCAGCGTGAAGGTTCGACTTTGCTCAAAATAGCTGTTTTCAATATGAACAAGTGAAGGGTAGTAGAGGGAGATAAACCGCCTGTTTTCTTCTTTTGCACTGCTATCGCTCCAGTAAAAAGGAATTAGATGTGCTCTCTTTTCACTTGGTGAAAAACTTCGGTAGCTACGGTAAATGGGGAATAAAACCTGCTTGTCCGACTCCTTGTCGTTTTTGGTTCTTAAAAAAATTGGCCAAAGGTTGATGTTGCGGTCACGGGTAATGCCAAAGTCGAATGACATCTTGGTGACGGAAGTATCTGCCTGGCTAAAAGCAAAAGAAGAACTTATCAGCAATATCCCCAAGAGAATTCCACTTGCTTTTGTAAGGGTCTTATGGGAGAAAAAAGCCGTAGTGTTTGTCGTTTTTTGCATATTCAACGATCAAATAAGATGCCGTGCAAAAACTTTACTAAAGGTAAGGTTATTGTTTTCTATATGCAATTACCCTATGGCTTTTCTGGTGGCTCTCGGAAATTCGGTAGGGAAAAAATTTCTGTTCAATACCCCACGCAAGTATATAGTTTTATCTCGCTAAATTTCGAAGATGTTATCCGCAAAATGGGATGTTATATCGGATTATACACAGGTTTGTTTATCCCCACCGCAATTACATTCCTTTGTCTAGCGAACGAGTAAACCGTTAAAGAGGATCTCAATAAGCTCCTCGATGTGAGCCTCCTGTTCATTCTCCTCCACACCCTCAAGGAAGAGCGGCGCTTCCAATCCCTTCATGGCCATGGCTATGGCAATGGCGGAGAGCTGTGGTTTTTGAATACGAAAAAGGCCCAGAACCATTCCATCTTTTAGAATTTCGGAGAGGTAGCCAATCTCTTCGGTGTCGTATTTTTTGCGCATCTTTTCTACAAACTCGAGCCCGGGAAACTCGTCATTCGTTTTAATAGCCCAAAAGTTGACGAGTTTCTTGATAACCTTCATGCGAGTTTTAATGAAGATAGTCAATTTCTGCTGTGGTGACGAGGAACTCCCGATGCTTTTTCGAAGCGCCTCTCGTAGCTGATCAACCTCACGCTCCACCACTGCTTCAAAAATAGACTCCTTGTTTTCGAAGTAGTAGTATATCGAACTTTTTGCTTTTCGAACAGCTTGGGCAATGTCGTCGAGAGTAGTTTTTTTAAAACCATAGCGACCGAAAAGTTGTGCTGCAATGGCAACGATCTGCTCCTTATTCTCATCCCAAGAATCTCTCCCCACTTTCTCTACTGTCATGGCTAAGTTTATTTGGTGTTCGAATCAAAAACTAAATTGTTCGACAAATATAGGAACCATTAACAATGAATAGCAATCGACAGGCCAAAAATTGTTTAGCAGCAAGATTTGCAAAGAAAAAGAGGACGGTCGTCACATTTTCACCTTGAACTTTAAAACGATTTTGAAATAAGTGCTAATTTCATGCCAGAAAAAATGCCTGCTAAATTGTTGATTTTAGACAAATTGGTTGTTTTTTGTGCAAGAAGTTACACTGTTGCTTTACAAACTCCGGCATAATAGGTATTTTCGCACTCTTGTAGCATTAAACTTGTTATGAAAGATATTACGTTAGGAATAGACATAGGTGGAACAAATACCGTTTTTGGTGCCGTTGACCTTGAGGGAAAAAGTTATTTTGAGGGGCGTATACCTACGCAGGAGTATAAATCCTTTTCCGAATTTGTGTCCAAAATTCACGAATCCTTTGAGCGCTTGGTTCAGAATATTACTTTTCCTCATCGGTTTATTGGTGTGGGAGTGGGTGCTCCCAACGGGAACTTTTACACCGGCGAGGTAAATCTCGCCCCAAATCTTCCATGGAAGGGACGCATTGAGGTGGCCAAAGAGTTTTCGAAAGTCTTTGCGTTGCCGGTATGGGTTACGAACGACGCAAAAGCGGCTGCCATAGGCGAGATGATGTTTGGAGCCGCCAAGGGAATGAAGAACTTTATTGTGATTACCCTAGGTACTGGTCTTGGAAGTGGATTTGTTGTAAATGGTGATTTGATTTACGGTCACGATGGATTTGCAGGCGAGTTTGGACATGTTATTGTTCATCCCGATGGAAGAATGTGTGGTTGCGGAAGGCGTGGATGCTTAGAAACCTATGTCTCGGCCACTGGAATTAAGCGGACGGTATATAAGCTTATCGCCGACAATCTGGAGCCAAGCAGTTTAAGATCAGTGAGTTTTGATCATCTTTCCGCTGACATGATATCAAAGGCTGCTCTTGCTGGTGATCCAATTGCTATTCAGGCGTTTGAATATACTGGGAATATATTGGGCAGCAAGCTGGCCGATGCGGTTGCAATCTGTAGCCCGGAGGCCATTTTTCTTTTTGGTGGTTTGGCAAAAGCAGGGGAACTAATAATTGACCCCGTAAAAAAACACATGGAGGAAAACCTTCTTCCAATATTCCGTAATAAAATATCAATTCTGCAGTCGGGTATTCGCGGCTCCAATGGTGCTGTTCTTGGTGCTGCAGCGTTGGCATGGAAACAGCTGGGATATAGCGTAACAAGTTAACTAAACACCGAAGCGCATGGCATTTCTCGATCCTAGGGTATTGGATTTTATTAACGAGCACTATGTGCTTACTTTGGCTACTTCTTTTGAGGAGGAGCCTTACTGCGCTTCCTGCTTCTACGTCTTTTTACCGGAAGAAAATAGCTTCATCTTCACTTCAGATAAGGAAACTCGTCATATCCGGGATGCTTCTCATAACATATTTGTGGCTGGTACGGTGCACCTTGATGCTATTAACAATGGGAATATGGAGGGAATCCAGTTTCAAGGAATTCTTATTGAACCTACGGGCGATTTGTATCAGCGGGCAAAAAAAGCCTACGTAGAACGATTTCCCAATTTTGTCATAATGAATACAACCCTTTGGGTTATTGACCTCACCTTCCTCAAGATGACCAATAATAAGTTTGGTGTTGGAAATAAGATAATCTGGAAAAAGCTATAGCATCGATCTGTTTACTAGGGCAAACCAAATTTTAAGTAGCTGAAGTTTTGCTGTTTTTAGTAGAATGGTCACATCAAGGCCTAGTCTATAGCTTGTAATATATAGAATATCCTGTTCTAGCAACTCATTGAACTCCAGTTTTCCGGATTGGGAAATTTGGCGTAAACCTGTAATTCCGGGCTTTACCTCTAGCCGTTTGCGCTGCCACTGCTCATACATTGCTACATGTTCGGGCAAGTGAGGTCTAGGTCCAACCAGCGACATCTTTCCCAAAACTACATTCAACAGCTGCGGAAGTTCATCCATATTTGTTTTGCGGAGAAATTTGGCAAATCTGTCCTTGGTTGGGATAGTTTGACGATCTATCGTACGTAGCTTGATAATCCGAAATGGTTTCCCTTTTTTTCCTATTCGCTGTTGGGTATATACAGGCGAACACCCATACCTGAGAGTAATTATAAAACCCAGAATAAACAATAGCGGAAAGAAAATAACAAGAAGAGCTGCTCCACCAGCATAGTCTAGAATGTTTTTCCAGAAGCCCATCGAATTTTTAGAAGCCATAGTTTACGCCAAGCGACACGGTGGTTTGATTTCCCAGAAAGTAATTTGGCGTATATATCCCGCCAGAATGATCGATGATATCCGATTTACACACTTCAAGAAAAATGAAGGAATCGGTTTGCAGCTGG
Source organism: Williamwhitmania sp. (assembly GCA_035529935.1). Classification (NCBI taxonomy): domain Bacteria; kingdom Pseudomonadati; phylum Bacteroidota; class Bacteroidia; order Bacteroidales; family Williamwhitmaniaceae; genus Williamwhitmania; species Williamwhitmania sp. The sequence goes on from DATKVT010000201.1 coordinate 5,085, forward strand.
TATTGAGCACTTAGGGTAAAAGCCTCCCGTTGCCAAACAACGTATGCCATAAATGGCAACCCTAATCTATTGGTTGTTAAGGTAGAATAATCTGGCCCTTTTCTGCTTTTCGTATAGCTCCCAAGTAGCATTAGCCCTCGATAGGGCCGAACTTCGAGCGAGATAAAAATCTCATCTGCATTGTCGGTTAGGTAACTTCCAAGGTTAAACTTATCGCTTTCGAAGGTGGTGGTAGGCTCGTAATGCTTAAATGTAAGGGGGTGGGTTCGGGTGTATTCAACCGTAAGCGCTACGTTCATAAATGGCCAGTTAGTAAGCCTCGATCCTGCTTTTATCGAATAGAAGTTGCTTTCCTCCTTTTTGTTGAACATTCTTTCCAGTGATATTTCGTCGAGGAAAAGGGTTGAGTAGAGATGGAGGTATTTAATTTGATGTGAGGAAAAGTCGAAGAACATTTGCGAGTTTTGGCCAGCATTATTGTTCATGCCGTTGAGGGTATGGTCCACCGATTTGAAAAAGAAAAGAGGTGCAAGATAGGCTGGGCTGGGTGCTTGATCGCTATACACTATTGAGTTACCAAACGAGATATCTAAATCTTTCACCGGGGTTACCGTAATAAGGTTAGCCGCAATGTACTTGGGGTGAAACACGTCCCGTTGCCCCCCGGGGAAGTATGTTGTTCGCGACGAATCAATAACCTCGGAAACCAACCATCCATGAATGTAGTTCAGCTCGGCCCACTTCACTGGCTTAATGCGCAGCCTAATAAGCGGGAATGATGGTGTTCTACCTGAAAGAATATTTGAACCATTGTATGCCGTTCCCATGACAACGTGGTCTTTACCAACCATAATGGAACCCCATGACCAGGAGTAGGTAATTCCTCCTCGCATTTCGCTATAGTCGCCACCCTTGCCTGTGATTTTGTAGTTGGCTCCCATTTGCTGGGTAAGGTAGGTGTCTTCAGAAATTCGTTCGCTTTCGTGATTATCACGTAAGCTAGCATAAAATCCCCATGATTTCCCAAGGTATCCATAGGTTTCGGCACCATTCCATCGGTGGTAAATGGTGCCGTTGGAGTTGTTAAAAACGGTGCCACCCAAAATGGGATTAATGGTTATGGAGAAAAGGGTGTCTTTGTAGTAAAGGGCATCAAAGCGACGCTTAAAATTTCTGTCGCCATGCAACTCTTTTCCAAAATCTTTAAGGTAGAAATCCAAAATCTTTTGTTGTCTTACACTCAGCATATCCCGTTTTTGCTCGGCAAGAACAAGGTATTTGGCCACCTGCATTCTCGACCAAGGTTTTACTGCGCTGTTCACCTCAATAATGTGGAGGGAGGCTAACTCTTCGAGGTAGAGGTAAACCTCCTTGTTGGCGATGTAAACAGGAATATCCTGTGCTTTGGCCGACAAAGAACTTGCTAGCAAACCAAAGAAAGTAATAGCTGTAATTACAGCGAAGCGAGAGTTGTTCTTTATATCCATTACTTGCTACGAGATCGTTTGATTATAATATTGTAAAGTGCCTTAAAAAAGTAGCGCAAGTCCGTTCTAAATGGAGCTTTCTTATGGGCATCAAGGTATTTTTCTTCCGAAGCCATAATCTCTTCGAGAGAATTGGGTAGGTCGGCATAGAATGGTGGTATCAGACCGGGTTTTGTTTGGATTCTTTTTTTCTGCAACTCAGCTGAGTATAGGCTGTAGTAGTGGGAAGATAGTGGCCGGACGCCAACAATTTTAAGGTCGCCCCGAAGAAAGTTTAGCAGCATTGGCAGTTCGTCGAGCCAAAATTTACGCATGAAACGTCCTAGAGTCGTTACTCGGAAATCGTCCTTAAACTTACCTCCAACGTCCAGCTTGTTTTTTTGGTATATGTATTCCTGAAGGTATTCGGCATAGGGATGCATGGTTCTCATCTTATACACCTTAATGGATTTTCCTCCTTTGCCAATCCTTTTGAGCCTAATTAGCGGACCGTAGGTGGGATCCAAGTCGAAGGTTGGCTTTTTTTTCTTCACTGCTGCAAACCAGAAGCGTCCGTCAAATTCGTCTTCATCCAGCACGACAAAACCGCACGAATATAACCGCCCCAATGTTTCTGCTTTGGAAATAACCCTGTTTTGGCCCCGAGTAAGGAAGAAGTAGATTTGTTTGGTAACTGGAAATTTTGGAAAAATGCGTTTTAGCACAAAGTCGAACAGATAGTAAACGTGCGAAATACCCCAAGGAAACTTATGGAGGATTCTTTTCTTGCGCAGTTCCTGTGTTTCAACGCACCCGATAAAAAATCCCTCGTGACAGAGCTTAGCATTTATTGCTTCAATGAACTTATTTATGTAACGGATATCATTGATGCGTTTTAGATTTACAATGGCGCCATACTTTTTACCAGGGAGAAGTTCTACGTTGAAGACCGTTGTTGTGCTCAAAACAGAGGTGGCACCCTCCTTAACCTCTACAAATTTTGCAATAAAATCGTAGGCATTACTGCCGGCCTCCTCTTCAATTTCCTTAACAATCTTACCAGTTCTTCGATGCTTTGTGAGTTCTGATATGTTGATTTTGGGTTCCTTAAAAGTAGTTGATATAGAGGCTACAAACTCTTCCTGCAGGTCAACATCAATGCCGGGAAGTTCTTCCTTGTGGGAAACCAGTTCCGCTAGGCCAAAGAGGATAAATTCTGCTATGGTTAGCATCCCTGACGAACTAAAAATAACAAAACGTGAAAAGCTGATTACCGGAAAAATGTTCTTAACCGCAATAAACGTTGCAACTGCTACAAGGTTCGATAGAAATACTATGGAAATGGCCCCCAATATTGTTTTATGCCTACCAATGCCATACTTGCCAAAAATAACGGCAGCAAGTTGCCATAGAAGCAGTAACGACAAGAGTGGTAAGAAGTAGGTAGAAACATAGTAAGCCAAGGATGCCGGCTTCAGAACTATCGCAAAAAGAAGCGCAAATACTTGGGCCAATATGTCAAGAAAAAAGACAATGGTAATACGCTTTAGCATCTCGTGGTGATTACCCAATTGGTGCAACAAATGTAAGCAACTAAAAGGAAATTACCCACCATATTTTAGAACACGCAGGTTTATGCCAAGAATATGAATGATTAAGCTGTGCATTAAGGGAACTCTTGAGGAAGAGGCTTTTCATGAAAACGTAAAAAGGTATACCTTTGCAAAAATTAATTTTAATGGAGCTACCTAAAATCCAACTCTACAACACCCTTTCTCGCAAAAAAGAAGAGTTTAAACCCATCAATACCCCTCACGTGGGCCTTTATGTTTGCGGCCCAACTGTTTATGGCGATCCGCATCTTGGCCATGCGCGCCCTGCAATTACATTCGACTTGCTATTCCGTTTTCTTACTGAAATTGGATATAAGGTTCGGTATGTGCGCAACATTACCGACGTTGGACATTTGGAGAATGATGCCGATGAAGGTGAAGATAAAATAGAGAAAAAGGCGCGGCTCGAAGAGTTGGAACCGATGGAGGTGGTGCAGTACTACACAAACCGCTACCATCGGTTTATGGATAACTTGAATGTGCTCTCACCAAGTATTGAACCTCATGCATCGGGCCACATTATCGAGCAGATAGAGATGGTGAAGACCATTCTTGAGAATGGCTTTGGGTATGAACGTAATGGTTCGGTATACTTCGATGTAGAGAAGTATAATAAAAAGTATTTGTATGGTAAGCTTTCGGGCCGGGTGCTCGAGGATTTAATGGCCAACACGCGCAACCTCGACACCCAGAGCGATAAGAAAAATTCATTTGATTTTGCCCTATGGAAGAAGGCGCTACCCGAGCATATCATGCGGTGGCCATCTCCTTGGAGCGATGGTTTTCCCGGGTGGCATATGGAGTGTTCCGCTATGAGCATAAAGTACCTCGGCGAGCAATTTGATATTCACGGCGGAGGCATGGACTTGATGTTTCCACACCACGAGTGCGAAATAGCTCAGAGCACTGCCGCCATGGGGCATGAGACTGTTCACTACTGGATGCACAACAACATGCTCACCATCAACGGTCAAAAGATGGGCAAGTCTTTGGGTAACTTCATTACGCTGGAGGAACTTTTTACGGGCAACCATCCGATGCTGGAGAAGGCCTATAGCCCAATGACCATTCGCTTTTTCACCCTGCAGGCACACTACAGAAGCACGCTCGACTTCTCGAACGAGGCGCTACAGGCTGCCGAAAAGGGGTTGCAGCGGATGCAAAAGGCCTACGACTCCATCCGAAAGGTAAAGCCTTCGACTACCTCCTCGCTTAAGGTTGATGAGCTGCATGCCCAATGTCTCGAGGCTATGAGTGATGACATCAACAGCCCTATTGTTATTTCTATCTTATTCGATTGGGTTCGGAACATCAACTTGCTGGTGGATGGTAAGGAGCAACTCATTGCGACCGATCTGCAAAAGTTGCAGCAATTCTTCGACCTTTGGATGGTTAAGGTGCTTGGACTTACTGGTCAATTGGAGGAGGGTGCCTCAACCGAAAGGCTCTCTGGTTTAGTTGAGATGCTACTCAATCTCCGTATGGAGGCCAAAAAGAACAAGGACTTTGCACAATCGGACAAGATTCGCGACGAGCTCACCAAGTTGGGAATCGTTGTTAAGGATAGGAAGGATGGCTTTGACTGGGAGCTGGAGTAGCCATTCTGGTTGAATCACTAAGCAAAATGGGCTGCATCATCATGTAGCCCATTTTGCTTTTATGGGTTAAATTCCTAAACTCAAAAATTGATTTGATTATCTACTGGCGCCTTCTTCTAGTTGTTTTCGCTTCCTTATTTGTCTGTTTGTTTTCTCTTGTTTGAGGCTTAACTGTTACTGGATTTGCCTTTCTGTTCTCTCTTGTTTGAGGTTTAACTGTTGCTGGATTTGCCTGTCTATTTTCTCTCATCTGAGGCTTAACTTTTACTGGTTTTCCAACCCTCCGTCCATAGTATATAGGCTTATCGGCGGGTCTTGAATTATCAATGGTATTGGGCTCATTCTCTTGTCGACGACCTTCATTGAAGTGGTTGCGCGCTTCAGGTGTTCTCACAAATGGTTTGCGAATGTTTTCGTTGAAGCCTCTTATGTTTTCTCTATCGTGACCCTTGTAGGTATTTCGATA
>DATKVT010000202.1 GCA_035529935.1 Williamwhitmania sp.
GCGGTTTGCAACCTCTGCCTGCACAGCGATTGCGAAGGTTCATCCGCCGGCGGGCGAACCCCTTCATCTTTTATACAGCACGTAAAAGAACTTCGTTTATTGCTAAATTTTGTCCTTCTTACTTCAGGACACACTCCGGGCGAGCGGGGTTAGCATTCTATACAAACTTGGAACAGACGGCTGACACGCTTGACCGCCCTTTTTGGCGGTTGCGCCCGAGCGGAATACAGCCTGTCAGTGCGCGTGAAAATTATTTAAGTTGTTCTAGAAGGGATTTTTTTCTTAAATCACGGGAACTGTGATGGATTGTTAAAAGATATGCTTTGTCACCTTTTAATTGGAAAATGATTCGATATTGACCCAAAATGAATTCCCTTATTTCATCAAGATAACCAGCTTCAGGAACCATTCTTGCTTCCTTCGGATTTTTCTCAATCCTTTTTATTTCAAGCCAGATTTTTTTTGCCATTAAAGAGGCATAGTGTTCTGAATCAATCGCAATAAATTCGATGATGCTTTTGTAATCTTCATAAGCTTTATATGACCAAATTATTTCAGCCATTTAGCCATTTTTTTCTCAACCTGTTTTTTCGAATATACTCTACCTGATTCAACATCAGCTAGCCCATGTTCAATTTTGCTAAGCAATACAAGTTCTTCGATAATGTCATCAACACTGAACTTATCTGGCATTTTATTAATGGCCTGAATAAGGTTCTCTTTAGTTATCATAACCCTGTTTTTCGTAAAGGTAGAGAAATAAAAGTAAATTGTCCATTTAAGGATGAATTTTTGCATAGCCTATGCTAGCTCATTCATCTTCTGGCACAGCTGCTGTTATTGCCACTCTCCTTTAAAATTCAAATTGGCCAGCTCTGGCAAAGGCTTGGGATAGACGGACGACACGTCCGCCCGAGCTAAGCACTGCACTGCTACTTTTGCCAAACCGATGTTGTCGACTGCCCTTCCTCAAATTGGTTAGTCAATCCCTACCTTTTTACTTCGCTTTTCTAAAATATAGTTGTCTTTCCAATTGTCATTTAATTTTCCAATTTTTTCTCTATAACCAATTACTCTAAAACCAACACCTACGTGAAGTTTTACACTTGCTATGTTATCGGTAAAAATTCCTGCTTGCAAAGTCCAAATGTTATTACTTTCACTCTCATCTATCAGATTTCTTAAAAGCAATTTACCAATGCCTTGTCCTTTGTAACTGTCGGCAATGTAGACACTAACTTCTGCAACACCACCATAGACACATCTGCTTGATACTGGGCTAAGTGCAGCCCAGCCAACTACTTCGTTGTTGCGTATTGCAACTAATCTGCCAAAAGGCAAATGTCCACTATTCCACTTTTCCCAACTTGGAGCTGCTGTCTCAAACGTAGCAACGCCTGTGGTAATGCCACTTTCATAAATTTGCTTTACTTTTTCCCAATGCTTGGATATCATTGGGCTAATTGTTACAGTTTCCATTATCGCAACTATTTTCATTTACAACAGCTAGGGTTTCAAGTGCAGCATCTTTTCCATCATTCCCTGTCCATTGTTCCATTACTTCTGGGGCAGGTCTCGTAATAATGCCTTCGCCATAAACTGTGGCTGTACCGTGTGTATAAAATGCTTCCCAATCAACTCCTTGGGGGTCGGTAATCCAACTTTTTTGAGATTTTGAATAGCAACAAGTACACTCTCCCTCTTCTCGAACAGTTCCTTTTGCTTTTTGCATATTGGCGAAAACTTCGTGCAATTCTTCTTCGCTTTCGAGCTGCAAACCCAAATGTTCAATGCCATTTTCACTATGCCCTGTCGAAATCGCATAATTTATTCTGGGGTCTTCCAGCATCCATTTAGCGTAGTCTGCTTTTACTACCGTTGGTTGTACGCTAAATAACGCACTATAAAATTCAATGCTTTCCTGAAGGTTTTTAACTCTTACGTGAACGTGAAATCTTTTCATTTTTTCTACATTTAATTGTGAATAATTACTAATTCACAATCAAGACGCAGATGGTGCAAAAAAGACGCAAATTATTTCTCCAGTGCCTTTTTTACTTTTTGTAGGGGTTCACAACTTTCTTTTATGTCAAAGGAAATGATGTTGCCTTGGGTATCTGTTTCATAGCGGCAGCAGGTTATAAATTCAGCTTTAAGCAGCTGTCTTGCCCTTTGAATTCTTGATTTTGTAGCGGGTATTGTTAAGTGTAGCTTTTGTGCTATGTCGGCCTGTTTCATATTATCTATGTCGGCAAGCTTTAAGGGAACAGCATATTTTTTAGGTAAAAAGTTAAGCATGGGTAATATATAATTTGTTGCTTCGTTGAAAGCGACATTATGGTCTTCGCTCTCCAACTCATTTACATTTTTTAAGTCGGTAAACTTTGACTGTTTACGATAGTTATCGGTGATAGTGTTCTGTGCAATTTGGAAAAGCCAGCTCCTAATATTACTCACCCCCGATTTTGAAATGCAGAAAGTATAAACCTTCATTAAAACATCTTGCAGAATATCATTGGTTAAGTCTTGGTCCTTTACTCTTTTCAGAATAAAATTTCTCAACTCGCTCTTATGTTCTTGCCAAAGTGCAGGAACATCACAATTAGTTTTTATTTCGTTCTGTTGCGTCATTGAAACGATGTGTATGATAGGGTTGCCGGCAACTCGTTTTTGTGTGTAATAAAACCACACTATACAACCCCGATTGGTCTGTATTGTTTAGCGCTGTTGCGCTTTACACCCGATGTAATAAAAGTAGGAATACACAATTGGGATGGTGCATGGCAGCATATAATTGAGCCTACCTACCTCCTTCTTACCTTTCCAACAAAACGGATATAGGCCGAAGGCCAATGGTAGCGCTTTCATTTCTTGGGGTGGCGCTGGTATTACCACATTCTACTAAAATGCAAATTAGCTATTATTGGCAAAGGTTTGCAAGGGAGCCGCTGCTAGCGGCAATTGGCAATTAACAGGCATTCTCTAAATAATAAATCAAATACCATTCTTTACCAATCTTTTCAAATCTCATTTCACATAGCAATCCAATTTCTTCCCTTATACATTCATACTGAAATATTGAATTGTCTTGTTTTACAATATTACTGTCTATCGGATTGTAAAAATCATTCCTTAAGTCAAAATGTATTGCTTCCCAGTTAGCTTTCGTCCACAAGATTGTCGTATCACATTCATTTAATGAACCATCTAATGGAAATCTCACGTGTTCTATTTGGAAAACTGAGTCTAATATAAATCTATTATAGAATTCTTCAAATTCCTTATTACTGAATTCAAATTTCCTATTCTCATTTTGTATTGTCTGGCTATGAGTTTGAATTGAATCTGAAATTGAATCACCTTTCACGTTGTGCTGATTACATGACAAACAACAAGTTGCTAATAATAAAAACAAAAAAATATTTTTCATATTCTATCTCTTTAATTTGTTACCAGCTCCTTTATATGTGTAGCTCTGTTGCGCTTTATACCAAATGTAATAAAAATAGGAATACAAAATGTGGAAGGTGCTTGGCAGCATGTAACTTACCTTACCGCCCTATTGACGGTTCCACGCCATCGCTGCATTTTATAGCCGGACTAGCGGGGTAGGATATATTTCTTTATTTGCATGGATTAATCTTAAATCTAAGCAATTTTTCAACCAACCTATCTGCTTCACGAATAATAACTTCTCCGCTTGGCATGCCCACACGATAATCTATTCTTTTCTTAGAAATAATTGTATTCCAAAAAATATGACTTTCGGTTGACCAAACCTGTTTTGTACTTTCAGAGAGTTTTATAACTCTTTCCCAAGGAATTTCTTCATGATAAACAGCTATTTCGATATTTTTTAAAGGGACATAATAAATATCTACTGTATAGCCATTCCTTTCCCCTCTGTAGCGGCTACCAACTTGCTTGAAGTTTTGACTTCTGAAAAACCCTATTTTATTAGTTGAAAAAAACCTACTTCTTCTATATCTATCTAGTAATGTTTCAATAACTTTAAAAAGTTTAACAACTACAAATGAAAATACAACCGTACATAAGAACAAAATGGGAATGGTTAATCCAAAAATAATTCCTTTCGTGATCAAGAAGAGACTTAAAGCAACTCCAATAATTAAACTGAGTAAAACATCATATTTGAATAATTTCTTTGGTTTAAATCTTTTACTCTTTTCCTTACTCCTTCTTTCATATGAAGTTGATATTGGATACATTTCCTTTAATAATCCCATTCCACTAGAGATTGTATAGCGCCATTCTCTATCCATTGGAATATGAAATAATGAATTGAATATAAAAACAATATCATCAAAAAGTTTTTCTAAAGCTTCAGGATTATTGTAGTCAACAAATTTAGAATAGTTAGTCTTAGGAAACTTTTCCTTAAATCCTAGATTTAGAATTTGAACAGCTTCATTATCTGACAATGGTTTATTCGGGATTAATAATAGGTAGAGTTTTTCGTTGTCTTTCAAAACATTCAAAAAAGAACCTTTACTATTAATCCTTAGGTTATTATAAACAGGTTTTTTTAACAACTCAAAAATCTTTGATTTTAATACAGGCTTATTCATATTGATAAAACAATAAAACTACCAAAAAGCGTTAAGAACTCCAAATGCGTCATCAGCCAAGATACAATAAATACGTTGTTACCTGCTGCGCTTTATATGTTATTATCTCTTCTAACTTCTTTAACAATTGTTTCTATTCGCTTATCAATTTCCCTGAATAGAGTTTTTCTATTTAGTCTAGAATTCAATTCATCTCTTATTTCACGTTTTGCTTTTGCAGTTATTGTATATAAAGTTATTTTTTCTTTAAATTCAATTTGCTTGTCTAATTCTTCAATTGCTTTTTCAAGAGGTTGAATTGTAAATCTCCCACCTTGTAAAAAACGATTTGTATTATCAACAATGTTTCTATAATCATCTTCATATTGAAATGAAGGATTAATTGTAAAAGTATCATTAATCTCAAATGGGTTTAGATCTTGATAATTTCTTTCCTTGTCAAATTCGTAAAAGTCTTTCTTTTCGCAAGAATAGACCCATAATTGTCCATTATATGAATCATCATCTTTTTCTTCATTACATGTAGCAAAATATAATGCAATTTCTGCACCTGGTGTCCAATCAAGCAGTCTTGTCGGTAATCCAATATGTTGAGCTTGTATTAGTTTATACCATTCTTCTTCAAATTGATTGACACGTTTATTTCTCTTGAATAGGTCAGATAAATTAGCCTTACTTATTTCACTATAAAACTGAGTGTAGGTGTGTTTTTCTAATTCTTTTAGAGTTATTAAATCAGAGGAATTCCTGCATAAACTAGGTTTTAGTTTATATGAATCTCTTTTCTGTCCGCGAAACAATAAAATTAAATTATTGGCATTTCGATATAGTGGTAAATCATTAGATAATGATTTCCACTCTCTATACGCATCAATTGTAATAGGATGGAGCTTCATTTCTTTCATTTTAGCATTGCAGGCAAATCATTTATAGGTCTGATAACTAACATCCTTACATACCAAAATTAATCATTTTTTGGAGAGTGTGGTTAGATGGCTCCGTTTTCTTTGGTTTTTAAAACTCAAGTATAGGAATACGCATTGAACGCTTTGGCAGCGTTCACCTCCGGTTTTTGGGTGGGACATGCCTCTCCCTGGGCTAGCGCCTAGGACTTGCATTCCACCCCCATTCGGGATGACTGGGCAGTAGGGTTTTATATAGCGAGAGCATTATTTTGAGCCTAAATACGTAATCGTTTTTCTACTAGCGCATAATTTGGATTAAACCTCCTATGCATTTTATCTTTTCGACAAAAGATCAAACAACGGTTGGTTTATATAATAATTACCGGTGCCTAACTTCTCTTTTCTCAGCAATCCATCATCCGACAACCTATTTAAATAGTTTGCTGCAGTAATTCTTGAAACATTTAAATCCTTAACAATAAACTCGATTTTAGTATAAGGATGCTTAAATAGGTTATTCAGTAAATCCTGACTATAGAATTTATAATTTTCTCTTAATGTATGTTTGTATTTCATCATTAATTCTCGTATCTGGATAATTAAGGATATTGTTTCTTTTGAAGTCTCCTCCACTCCTTTAATCATAAAAATCAGCCATTCCTCCCAGCTGTTTTTCTCCCTAACCTCCTGTAGCAATCTATAATAATCCGCCTTATTTTTGATAATGTAGTTGCTCAAGTATAGGATGGGTAAGCTTTGAAGACCTTGGAGAATTAAGTAAAGAATGTTTATTATCCTACCTGTTCTTCCATTCCCATCATAAAAAGGGTGAATACTCTCAAATTGGTAGTGAATAATTGCCATTTTAACCAATGGGTCATAGTCAGATAATTCATTCTTGTTAATAAAGCGCTCTAAATTTGTCATTAATCGACTAATTTCATTAAAGTCTTGGGGCGGGGTGTAAATTATTTCTCCATTAGCAGCACTCTTCAGTGTCGTTCCAGAAAGTTTTCTAAATCCTGCTTTATTGCTTTCAAGTTCTGCTTGGATATCAAGAATAATTCTGTTAGTAAGAAGCCCGTTTTTCTTAATCAGCACAAATCCTTTTTTAAGTGCAGATATGTAATTCTGAACTTCCTTTGCATTTAAAGTATTGAAGTATTCGAGATTTAACTCAGATTTATATAGGTCATCGTGCGTTGTAATTATATTCTCAATTGCAGAGCTATCCTTAGCTTCCTGCAACCCTAAAGTATTTAGCAAAATTGTCTGGTTAGGAATTGTTGAAGCAATACCTTTCAACTCAGCTAATGAAGCGTGAGCAGATGGCAAACTCTTTAATACTGCCTTGGTTTCTATATCAATGCTTAAAGGTAATTCTGCTAAAATCCACTCATCATTTTTCATTCTGTGAATTTTTTTTGAATTTCTTTACAAACATAGGTCTATATGATAAGAAAAACAATTTTTCTTATCATAACATTTCGAGTATGTATAGTTTTTCGAGTTTCCTAAACAAAAATTTTCACGGATATGCTCGCTTAAGTGGCAATTGGCAGCTTGGTCGGTAGGGTGCTTTCTTACAACTCTTAACTCTCATAAGGCAAAAACTCTAGCCCATTGAGATACAGCCACAATCTCATCGGTCTTCGGGCTTCCCTCATTCAACTGTTCCCAACCATAGGGAATAGTCCTCCAAGCGGCTATTACTGCAAACAAATAAAGATGAACTATTGACTATTTCACAACTTCAGTATTTGTGCCACTCTGTCCACCACAAAAGCCCCTTTTAAAATCGCTCCAATCAAAAACTATCTCAACCACCAACATCGTAACAACTCCTATAAAGAAAAATAGAATCTCACGCTTTGTAATGCTACACTTCTTCATTTTAATTACACTTAAGGGTTAAATAAAACTTTTCTAATTATGCTAACATAAAACTAGCAATTTATTTTCACTCTTTCTCTTTTCACCTTTCTACTTTTCACCTTTCTACTTCACATAAAAGTCCAACATCAGCTTATCCTCAATGTAGGCCTGCAGGTGGTCGCCGGAGGCTACCGGGCCAACGCCTGCTGGCGTGCCGGTAAAGAGCAGGTCGCCCATTCTAAATAGGATAAACTTGGAGACGTGGGCCACCAGCTCGTCCACGCTAAAAATCATGTCGGCGGAGCTTCCCTGCTGCACCACCAGGCCGTTCTTTTCGAGCCTAAAGGTGATGGCCTTGGGGTTGGGTAGCTGGGTAAGCGGAATAAACTCCATGCTAACCGGAGCACTGCTGTCGAACGCCTTGGCGCACTCCCACGGCAGCCCCTTGGCCTTGCAGTCGCGCTGCAGGTCGCGGGCGGTAAAGTCTATGCCAATACCCACCTCGCTGTAGTAGCGGTGGGCAAACTGCTCATCGATGCCCTTGCCCAGCCTATTAATTTTATACACCAGCTCCACCTCGTAGTGAATTTCGTTGGAAAAGGCGGGAATATAAAACGGCTGGTTGTTGCGCAGCAGCGCCGTGTCGGGCTTGAGGAAAAATACCGGCTGCTCGGGCTTGGGGTTGTTCAGCTCCCGGGCATGCTCCTCGTAGTTTCTACCTATGCAAACTATTTTCATTGCAGAAAAGATTACGGTTACACACTAATTCGTCAACGTAAAGCTAAGCGCTACTTCATTCGTAGCCGAATGCTGGTGAGCACCTTCTTTGTATAGAGTGGGAAGTCGCCATTCATCATCCAGGCGTAGTAGCTGGGCTCGGCGCGCAGCACCTCCTCCACCGGACGTCCCTTGTGCTTGCCAAAGTTGAAAACCTCCACGTTTTTGTCGTTGTAAACAATGCGACCGGCAAAATCGGCGTTGTTGCTCTGGCTCGAGAAATCGGCCAAAAAATCGACGTCGTTCTTCAGGTCGGGGTAGCGGTCGAGCTGCGCCTCCAGCACCTCGAAAGTGGCGCGAGTATCGGCCTCGGCACTGTGGGCACCAACAAGGTCCTTGCTGCAGTACAGCTTATAGGCAGCAACCAGCGTTCGCTGCTCCATTTTGTGAAAGATGGTTTGAACATCGATAAACTTCCGCTTCTTGAAGTCAAAATCGACGCCAGCACGCAGAAACTCCTCCGCCAGCAAGGGGAAGTCGAAGCGGTTGGAGTTATATCCGGCAAAATCGCAGCCTTCGAGATTATGAGCTAGCGATTTGGCAATTTCCTTAAAGGTAGGCTCGTTCTTAACGTCATCGTCGGTGATATGGTGGATGGCCGTTGCCTCGGCAGGGATGGGAATGGTGGGATTTACACGTCGGGTTTTTACCTCTTCCTTCCCGTCGGGAAATATTTTAATTACTGCAATCTCTACAATCCGGTCTTTGGCCAAGTCGATTCCTGTAGTTTCTAGATCGATAAAAGCTAAAGGATTCTTGATGTTCAACTTCATTGAAATGCTATTTTAGTTAATTACTCTGGTTTAAAATTAAGTGTCAATTAACAGAGGTTGTTAGAATATACTTTTTTTCCTTCACTGTTGATGGATGAACAATTTTGGTCCCCCACAGGGAACTAACATCATATTTTGCAAACTTGCCTACAATACTTTATCCGCAACTCGGAAAATCACTTGGCCTTCGCTAAATAAATAGGCAGGTGCTTACACCCATTGGCATAATTCAGGCCCAATTTACCTTTCTTTCTTGAAAAAACAGGGCTTAATAAATATTTTTCTGCATACCGCCCCCAAGTTTCAGGGTTGAGCAAAAAAAAAGCCCGATTCAGGAGAACCGGGCCTTCACACTTTGAATTATGGATTAAGCGTTTATCATCATTGGCATTAGGAGCATGAGCGTATCCTCGTCGTCGATCTCCTTTTCGGTTGGAAGAATAAGTCCAGCGCGGGAAGGATCGGAGAGCTTCAGCTGAACATCCGATGAGGAGAGGTTCGAAAGAATCTCGATGAGGAATGTCGACTTGAAGCCGATCTCCATGTCGTCGCCTTCAAAGAGGCAGCTCAGCCGCTCATAGGCCGAAATGGAGAAATCGAGGTCCTGAGCCGAAATTGTAATTTGGTTGCCCGCAAGCTGCAGCTTAACTAGGTTACTAGCCTGGTTCGAAAATACGGCCACCCTTTTTAGCGCATTGAATAGCTCAAGACGATCGATGGTAAGCGTATTTGGGTTGTTGGTAGGAATAACCGTAGAGTAGCTAGGATAGGTGCCCTCCACCAAGCGGCAAATCATTTTGTAGCTGGTCATGGTAAAGAAGGCGTTCTTGTCGTCGAACTCAACCATAACGTTGTTTGCATCCCTTGAAAGCACCGTTTTAAGCAAACCGGCAGGTTTCTTAGGCAAAATAAAGGAAGCCGAGTTTTCACTCTTTATATCCATTCTCTTGTAGCGAACCAGCTTGTGCGCATCGGTAGCCACAAAGGTAACGTCCGTTGGGGTAAGCTCAATAAAAATACCGTTCATCACGGCGCGAAGCTCATCGTCGGCAGTGGCAAAAAGGGTTTTGGAAATACCGCTCAGCAAGGTTTCGGCGCTAGTTTGTAGCATCGACTTGCGCTCCTCCCTTAGGGTTGGAATGGCAGGGAAATCCTCTCCATCCTGACCGGGTAGGCTAAACTTACCGGTTTCGGAGTTTATGACTACGGCCTTGGTATCCTGGTTAACGTCGAAGGTCAACGGCTGCTCCGAAAACTCCTTGAGGGTGTCGGTGAGCAACTTAGCAGGAACCGCCACAACCCCCTCTTCTGAAACGTTTTCCAAGTTCAGGCTGGTGATTAGGGTTGTCTCCAAGTCGGAGGCTGTAATGGTAAGCACGTTGCCCGTAAGCTGGAAGAGGAAATGGTCGAGAATAGGTAAGGTATTTTTATTGCTAATAACTCTGCTCACCGTTTGCAAGTGGCTGAGCAGCTCGGTGCTAGATACAACAAATTTCATCCCTCAGATATTTAAGTGTTTATTAATTCCTTTTTTAAATCGAACCTCAATATTACAAAAATTTATGATGCCAACCAAGGGGCAGCTACCGCTGAAAAAAGTAGCGGATTGTTCTAATGGTTAAATCAACATCCACCCAATTAGCTGTATAAAAGTCAATTCCATCGCGACGAACGAGCAGCTGGTTGTAATTATATAGCGCCTTGTGGCCAGCCTCGTCGAGCGGTGCCGAGGGCGGAAGGGGAATATATTCAATAGTTTCGTTGCCCTTGCTGCTCTCCACCTTAATTGTGTAGAATGGCTGCATGCTATCCTGCTGGTTGGATGCTGCACTCAACACTGAAGCACGTGAAAGATAGATCAGGTAGCGCGACACCGCCTTGGCATCCACCTTTTCCGAAGGTATTTTCCCATCATGGTCAAACAATTGGAAGCCATCGCCTTGCAGCTGCAAGGTAAAGGAGCTGTCGGGCCACTGTTGGTTGGTGAAAGTAATCTTCGAAATCTTATTTAACGGAAGTGTAAAGAGTTTGCTATTTATCCAGAATGAAGGTCTTGTGCTCACCATGTAGAAGAGCTTTGTGCCATCGGCATCGGTTCTAATTACCGCCCCACTTGAGTTTCCCTCGGCTAGGGCAACGGTTCCAAGTCCAAGCGTATCGGTGTAGAGTATACGAATCTGTCGGTAGAGCCTCCCCTCCCTCTGCACCGACACCACCGTGGCCTCAGGGCCCTTAAGCCTAGCTTCGAGTATCGAATCCACCAGGCGCGGTATGGGCGAATAGACCTGCACCTGCTGAAAGGCTCCAAGAAAATTGGAGATGGTGTTTGCCCCTGCCAGTTTATCTTGCACTGTCCACCCTTGCTGCGCTCTCGTAACTACCACTGAATCGGCTCCCTGCCGAATGGTAATGCCGTTAACCAGCGATGTATCGCCAATGGAGTAGCTGGCAGGGTTTAACGGCCCACCAAAAAATAGCGTGCGGACGTTTTGAATGGAAAAGGTGGAGAGAAACACTACCAGCAAGAACACCAGAGCCGCTGAAATCCAAATCCACCGTTGCCTCTTTTTTCTACCGTTTTGCATACTTTTTTCTCCTGAAGTAAATGAAAAGAAGGCCAAATAGCATCACAATTACCGAAGGCAAGACCACGTTGATGAGCTGCCACTTTGTACGCTCCGAAAGCACCTTGTTTCTATCGAGCAACCTTAGCTTAAGGTCGCGGTTACGAAGCGAGATAAGGTTGTGCTCGTCGGTTAAATAGCTCACCAAGTTCCTCACAAAATCCTTATTGCCGTAGGTTTGATTGGTATACTTGTCGTAGCCTAGGGGTGTAATAGAAACACCATCGGGGCGAACCTTCACCTCGTTTCGAATGATGTCGGCATCGGCCACCACGGCAATTTTGGTGTTGAGGCTACTATCCTTCATTTGAATTGTATTGGCACCCAAATATTCGCTGTCCATCCGGTTACGAAAATCCGACTTAAATTGACCCTCCTCCAGCACAGCAACAATGAGATGTTTCTGGTTGAATTCATACTTCAAAGGGCTATTTCGGATCTGTTCCAAGCTAACAATGAGTGGAGCAGTGAGTGTTCGGGAGTATGGCGAAGAGGCCAACAACACCGATTTGGTAACCTTCGACTCGCCACTCAGCGTATCGAGCGTGCTACAAAATTTTCCCTCAACCAGGTTGAGGTTGCGGGTAATTGCACTGGCATTTGATGGCACAAACAACGGGTAGTAGTACCATGGTGCCGGAACAAAGTTTGGTTGTTCACCAACAAGTGAAACGTTCACCGGAATCATGGCACACTGCATGTCCTGAAGGAGCACTGAGTTAACCCTAATGCCGTAAGTAAAGAGCATATCCTCCAGGTTGAGGTTGTTCACCATGGCTACGGTCATACTACCTCTGGAGAGGCTATCTTCGCTAACTGTTACGGGATCGATGAAAAAGGCCACTCTACCACCCTTCATTATGAACTGGTCGAGCACCAACTTATCCACCTCTGGCCAAGGTTTTGTTCCCCCTGCCACAACAGCCAACCTGTAGCCGTTGAGTGCCTGCGGGTTTCCATTGATGGTTACGCGGCTAAGGCTATAGTAGCCAGAAAGATCCCGCGCAATATCACCAACCTGAGCCTCCTCCAGCTCGCCATGCCCCTCAATAAAGGCTATTTTGGGCAGCGAATCGAGGCTCATCTTCTCTATGGCGTTGATAATGTTATACTCCAGATTCTGCTCCGATCGATTGAGGTTCTCCTCACCGCTCAACCCAGGAACGTTTGTTAAGAAATTTACCGGCATTTCCTTGCCTCGGTAGTTCACAACGGCACCGGGGAATACAATTTTTTCTGTAGAACCGCCCTCCACATCCTTTTGGTGGATATTAACGGGTAGCACTCCACGCTGGTATATGCTTTTATAAACATCGTCCCGCTCCTTGGGGTCGGAAGATTCCGATGGGTTGACAAAGTTGAATCGGAAGTTGCTGCCCCCGTATACCTGAAACTCATAGAGCATATCCTTAAGGCTTCGCTCCATCTTTTTAAAGCCAATGGGCATCTCGCCATCGAGGTAAACGGTAACGTTCACGTAGTCCTTAAGTGTACTCAATATTTGCTTCGACTGTGGACTAATGCTGTGCCGCTTATCGGAAGTAAGGTCTATTCTAAAAAAGGCAATGGAGGCAATAAGATTAATTGCTACTACCACGAGCATAAACAGCAGCAACTTGTAACCCATGCTGTTCTTAACCTTTAAGCGTATGTTTTGCATAAAATTTCCCATGGCTATTTTCTCCTCTGCAGAATTAGTTTGCTTGCATACAGAAACAAGCTGTCGACACTCAAGAAGTAGAGAATGTCGCGGGAGTCGACTACTCCACGACTGATAGACTGATAGTGATCGTTGATACCCAACGCCACAATATTGGTTTCGATCCCTCTGAATGCCTGAAGGCTACCGATGTATTCAAAGCCCATGTAGAGCAGAAAGGAGAGCAACATGGCCACAATAAAGGAGACAATCTGGTTTGTGGTAAGCGAGGAGGCAAAAACTCCTATGGCCACGTAGATGGAGGCCAAAAAGAAGAGGCCGATAAACGATCCCCAAGTTCCACCCAGGTCAATGTTTCCAACCGGATTACCCAACTTATACACCGAAAAGAAGAAGATGAGCGTTGGAACCAGCGAACAAATTACGAGGAACACCGAGGCAAAAAACTTTCCCATCACCAAATCGAGCTCGGTGAGCGGTTTGGTAAGCAGCAGCTCCAGCGTGCCACCCTTGCGCTCCTCAGCAAAGGTTCGCATGGTAATAGCCGGAACAAGAAAAAGAAAAACCCAAGGAGCCAGCATAAACAGGGTGTCAATGTTGGCATATCCGGCATCGAGAACATTCATCTCTCCAGGGAAAACCCACATAAACAGTCCGTTTGCCACTAGAAAAACGAGAATGGCAATGTAACCAGTAAGGGATGAAAAAAAGAGCCTGATCTCCTTTAAAAAAATATGGTACATGGTTTGGTTTTTTAGCAACAGTAAGATTTACACTTCACTAAACTCCATACTAAGCTGCAACTAAGAGTGCATGAAAATAGTAATGGTTAACGAATTAAATAGCAAAAAAGTGTGAAAACTTTCCAATGGTAATCATATTGATGAGTACGAGTCAAATAAATATTCCGCCACCCTTTGCTACAGCTTTGAAGGCAAATAGCCTAGAAAAAAGACTGGGCCGTTGTGTCGGTGGCCGGTTCTTCTTCATCGCGCGCATCGGGGAAGAAGTTGATAACTTGCTCCACCGGTACTATGCGCACCAACTTAAAGTAGAAATCAATAATGGTCTTGTAGTCCATCCCTCTTGCGGCCATCTCCATTGCTCCAATCTGGCATAAACCAACGCCATGGCCATAGCCTCGTCCATGCAGAACAACCTCATTGCCAGAAACGGCCACCGAAAAAAATGCTGATCGAAGATCCAAGTCGGCACGCATCCGTGAAAAGGAGATGGAGTCGGAACCAACACGGTAGTATGCAACGCGTTTGGCCTGATTAAATCCAAGGCGTGAGGCTTTCAACGACTCGCTCCCAAAGCCTTTAGTGGCCAGATAGTCGAAAAAACTCTTTATAGGAATTCGCTTCT